>JBOHYD010000001.1:0-6956 GCA_050737635.1 Luteimonas sp.
CTGCGCGACGACTTCGCGCGATGGTATCCAGGCTTCCCGGCCACCGAGTCGTCACTGGCCGTTGCGGCTTGACCCCACCAAATCGAACGCTCCCGTCACTTATTGCAGCAAAAACAAATCGACCCCCGTTCAAGGACACTGGCGGTTTGCCATTCCTAGAAGTACACCATGTGCGTCACCTAGCTGAGCAAGGCAGCGATCGCACATCAAACGCAGTGGCGCTTTGCCCCAACTGCCACAGGCGCTGCCATCTGTCTGCAGACAAGGATGCTTTCGTCGTATCTTTGTACGAGAACGTCCCTCGTCTGATCGCCGAGCCGCTAAGTTCGGCTGAGCCCGCTCTCACTGAGGCGATTAATGTTTTTATTGAGCCATAGCAGAGTCTATGCAAACGCCGTTTACCGACGGCCAGCTTGGCTCGGTTTAACTCGGCGATATCGCAGGCAATTCGCAAGTCAGCTGGTTTGCGCCGACGCACGATCGGCGCGCACCCATCCTATTTATTCACATCGACAACCACGCGGCCGCGCACATGTCCCGCAAGAATGTTCTCTGCGACCGACAAGGCTTCCGACAGGCCGACCGGCCGCGCAATGGAATCGATCGCCTGACGCTGAACAAGTTGCGCTAATCGCGCCCAGGCTTCCTGGCGCAGTACTTTCGGCGCCATGACGCTGTCGATGCCGATGAGCTTCACCGCGCGCAGAATGAACGGTGCGACCGATGCCGGGAAGTCCATGCCCTGGGCCAGGCCGCAGGCGGTCACGACACCCGCGTACCGGGAGCTGGCGCAGGCATTGGCCAAGGTTTGCGATCCGACGGTATCGACGACGCCGGCCCAGCGCTCTTTTTGCAAGGGCTTTCCCGGCCCTGACAGTGTTGCGCGGTCAATCACTTCAGCTGCGCCCAGGTTTTGAAGGAAACCGCTCTCGGCTTGCTTGCCGGTCGACGCGACGACCTTGTAGCCGAGCGTGGCAAGCAGGGAAATGGCAAACGAGCCCACCCCGCCGGACGCGCCGGTCACGAGTATCTCGCCGCTGTCGGGCGTGACTCCCTGCTTCTCCAGCGCCATCACGCACAGCATCGCCGTGTACCCGGCGGTACCGATCGCCATCGCATCGAATGGGGACAGGCCTGCGGGCAAACGGACCAGCCAGTCGCCGGACACCCGCGCCCGTTGCGACAACCCGCCCCAATGGCTCTCGCCGACGCCCCAGCCGTTCAGCACGACCTTGTCGCCGGACTTCCATTCCGGGTGCTCGCTATGACTCACTGTTCCGCAAAAGTCGATGCCGGGAACCATCGGAAACTTCCGGACCACCGGCGAGCGCCCCGTAATCGCCAATCCATCCTTGTAGTTGATGGTGGAGTAGTCGACATCGACGGTGACGCCGCCGGAAGGGATCGGCGGCAGATCGGCGTCGTTAATCTCCTTGACATCGGCGGCAGTAAAGTTGTCGCCATTCCTGACGAGGTAAATTGCTTTGAACACGATTGCTCCTTAAAAGTTGATTATGCGTTTTGCGAAGAACGGGGCCGTTCGATCAGCGCGTCCAGCACCACGACGCCTTCACCCGCGGACCCCACCATCACCGGGTTCAGATCGACCGAGGCGATTGCGCCTTCGCTGCGCGACATAAGGCCTGCAACCGCGACGACCGCTTCGCACAAGGCCTCCCCATCCATCGGCGCTTCACCGCGTACGCCGGCAAGCAACGGCGCGACGCGCAATGACTTCAGCACGGTCCTGACTTCCGCTGCATCGAAGGGCGGCACCAGCAGGCAGAAGTCGGGCATTGCCTCGATATATTTGCCGCCATCGCTGACCATAATGACCGGCCCGAAAACCGGATCGATCTTGGCGCCGATCGCGAATTCGCGCCGGCCGCGCTTCATCGCGGCGACGATGACGCCGTCCGACGGCACGCCGAGTTTTTCCATGCCCTGGCGGCAGGCTTCATAGGCAGCGCCCACTTCCTCCTCCGTGGTCTGGTTGAGGAAGACAAGACCGTACTCCGACTTGTGCGGCAGCCCTTCCGAGCACGCCTTCACCACGACCGGCCCGCCGATTTCCCGCAAGGCGGCGGCGGCTTGGCCGGCCTTGTGGCAGACGCGGTGCTCCACCACGGGAACACCAGCCTGCGACAGCACCGCGAGACTATCCGCTTCATTGAGGAAAGCGGCTGTCCCCGACGGCAATGCGACCGACCGGCCCGCGATCGGCGCAGGCTGTACGGCGCGCAGCAGTTCCATGTGCCGCGTGAACTGGTCGAGCGCCTGCAGCGCGTGCCGCTCGCTGGTGAACGTGACGAGACCATGGTGGCGGAACGGCGCCAGCACCGACGCCAGGCTTGCCGTCACCACCACCGTCTTCCCGGTCGCGGCCTGGAAGGCTGCCGTGTCGGCGGCCAGGCGGTCAAGGTCGTAACCATCGCCGGCCACCGGCAGGCTGATCAGGAACAGGTCGCCGGCCGGATCGTCCGCGAGCGCCTGCAAGACGCGCCCAAGGAGGCCGCTGTCGCCGAGCAGCGCAGCGGTCAGGTCGATCGGATTATCGGCTGCCGCGAAGGAGTCGAGCGCCTGCTTCGCGCTCTCGCGCGTCGTTGCCGACAGGCGTGCCAACGGCATTCCGAGTTCATCGGCGAAATCCGCCGACATGACGCAGGCCGAACCGCTATTGCTGATCACCACTAGATTGCGTCCCTGCCGGCGGCTGCCTTTCAGGTATAGCTCGGCCGACTGGACGATGCCCGCGATGTCGTGCGCGCGCCAGATCCCGTGGCGGTGAAAGAACGCGTCCACCACGCCGTCCGCATTGACCAGCGCGCCGGTGTGCGACTTCGCCGCGGCCACGCCGCTGGCGCTACGCCCCGCCTTCAGCGCGAGGATCGGAATCCCCTTTTCCCGCGCAAGCCCGGCGGCCTTTGCCAGCACCTGCGGGTCCCTGATGCTTTCCATGTACAGCACAAGCAGCTTGATGGCGGGGTCCTGGACCACGGTTAGCGCAAGCTCGGCTACAGTGACATCGGCTTCATTCCCGGTCGCCAGCACGTACCTGACGCCCAGGCCGCGTTCGCGCAGGAAGGTGTAGAGCGCGGCGCTGGTGGCGCCGCTCTGGCTTACGATCGCAACCGGGCCGTCCTGCGGCGGCAGCTGGGTGAACATGGTGCTGAAGTTGGCGACCGCGCCGTTGCTGAAATTGGCCAGGCCCTGCGAGTTCGGGCCGACGATGCGCATGCCGGCGCGCGCCGCTTCTTCGGCCAGGATGGTTTGCTGCGACAATCCTTCCTCGCCCGTTTCGGCGAAACCGGAACTGAGGACGATCGCGGTGCGCACACCAGCGGCGGCGCACGACCTGACAGCCTGGGCCACGCCCCGCCCCGCCACGGCAACGATCGCCAGGTCCGGGACTTCCGGCAATGACGCCACGTCCGGATAGCAGGTCAGGCCTTGCACGGTTTGACGGGTTGGATTGACGGGGTAAATCTTGCCGCCGTAGCCGAAGCTTTTCAGATAATCGACCGGCCGGCCGCCGACCTTGTTCTTGTTGTCGGATGCGCCGATGATGGCAACGGATTTCGGCGCGAGCGCGGCTGAAAGAGGGGCTGTAAGAGTGTCGATGTTCATTCTTGGTGTGCAAGTATCCCGGCCAGCCGCAAACATCTGTTCACGGCAGCCGCTGTTGGTCGAAGTGAGTGAGCAGACGGACCGCTCAGGCTGTGTTCGTCTTGCCGCGCTCGCTCAAAAAGCGTTTCATGACTTCCTGCGGCTCGCCGCTCGAATAACACTCGAGCTGGGCACGGACGCCGGCGAGGACCGCTTCGTCGAAGCCGGCCTGCGTCATCGCGCGAAAGCGCTGCTTGGACACGCGCATCGCGGTCGCCGGCAGGGCCGCCAGCGCATGCGCCCGCTTGAGCGACGCGGCGAGCACCTGGTCCTGGCTAGTCAGTTCGGTGGCCAGGCCGATGTCATAAGCGCGCTGCCCGTTGATCAGCTCGCCCGATAAGGACATGCCGACATTGTGCGTGTGCCCGATATGCAGCGTCATCAAATAGGAGCCGACGATGCTGGCCAGGCCGGCCTTGACCTCCGGCTGCCCGATACGCGTATCGGGCGCCATGATGCGCATGTCCGCGCAGAGGGCGATCTGAAAACCGGCGCCCGCCGCGACGCCATTGACCGCCGCCACGCAGGGCTTGTCGAGGTCGCGGATGGACTGGTACATGTCGCGCTGCGCGCTGAGCCAGGACACAATGTTCTGCCACTCCATCGCTCCCGCTTCTTCCAGGTCCTGGCCGGAGCAGAAGGCGCGCGGGCCAGCGCCGCTAATGACGACGGCGCGCACTGCATCGTCCTGGTTGACGCGCTTGAGCGCCTCGGTAAGCTCGCTGCGCAGCGCGCCGTTGACCGCATTCATCCGGTCGGGGCGGTTGAGCGTGACGACTGCCACCTTGTCTTCCACACTCACAAGAACAGTCTGAGTACTCATCGATTCTCCTGAAATCTGTCGCTTATACGTAGGCCGGGCCTTCGATGGCGGGATAGGCCCGCAGGAAGTCTTCGTCGACCTCCACCCCGATGCCCGGCTTGTCGAGCGGCAGCACGCAGCCGTCCTTGCTGATCTCGTAAGGCGTGCTCACCAGTTCGTCGCGCAACAGGTTGGTCTTCGCCACGTCGGCCTCGAAGTACCCGGCGTTGTCGATCGACGCCAGGAAATGGATCGTCGCGGCCATGTTGATGCCGGACATCGCGCTATGCGGGTTGATCAAGAGCTTGTAGGCCGATCCCATCGCCGCGATGCGCAAGCCCTCGGTAATGCCGCCGGTCTTGGACAGGTCCGGCTGCAGGATGGTGATATTGCCGTCTTCGATCACGCGGTTGAATTCGAAGCGCGTGTAATGGTTCTCACCGGCGGCCAGCGGCACGCGGCCGAAGGCTTTCGCTTCGCGGTAGCTGCGGTGGTCATGCGCGGGGAAGGGTTCTTCCAGCCAGCGGACATCGTGCGCGTCGAGTCCCGGCATCGCTGCGCGGGCGTCGGCGAGGCTGTAGCCGCAATTCGCATCGGTCAGGATCACGAGCTCGTCACCGTAGGCCTCGCGTACCGCCGCGACACGCTCGATGTCGCGCTTGACGCTGTCACCGATGCGCAGCTTGACTGCCTTGTAGCCCTTCTCTACCAGCGCGCGCGCTTCCTCGACCAGCGACGCCGGCTCCTGGTAGCCCAGCGCGACGCCGCCTGCATAGGCGGGAATCGGCTTGCGCGCGCCGCCCAGCAGTTTCCACAAGGGCCATCCGACCGCCTTGCCGCGAATGTCCCACAACGCCAGGTCGATGCCGCTCATCGCCATGCTCGCGGCTGCGCCCATGCCATGGCTGCCGAGCTGCATCTTGTAGATTTTGGCCCAGACGCCAACGACGTCGGAGGCGTCCATGCCCAGCACCAGCTGGCGCAGCGTGGTATTGACCAGCGTAGCGATGGCGGTATGCGAACGGCCATGATGCGATTCGCCATACCCGATCAGTCCGCCGGCGGTAGTGACCTTGATCACGACCGCATCGCGTTTGATCGCGCGACCGATGCCCAGCGTGACGCCGCCGTTCTGCGGCAGCGGATAGGAAGTGGGAAATGCCTCGATGTTGACGATCTTGAGGTCCGATCCCGGGCCGCTGAAGGCTGCGGCGGCAGTTGTGCTTGTCATTGAAGTGTCCTCCTGATTTGGATGTCGTGTCGGGTCGGTTCAGTCGAGCTTGATGTTGGCGGCCTTGACGATCTTGCCCGACTTGACGCGCTCGGACTCGATGAATTTGCCAAACTGTTCCGGCGTGCTGCCGACCGGGATCAGGCCTTGCTGCTTCAGTTTTTCATGCACGTCCGGCATGGCCAGGATGCGCGCGATTTCCGCCTGCAGCTTGTGGATGACGTCCTTGGGGGTGCCGGCGGGCGCGGCGATGCCATACCAGGTTCCAGTTTCAAATCCCGGCAGGCCCGATTCGGCGACGGTAGGCACGTCAGGCAGAATCGCAACACGGGACGTGGACGTCACGGCCAGCGGTTTCAGTTTGCCCGCCTTGATATGCGGTATCAGGGTGACCATGTTATCGAACAGGGCCTGCACCTGACCGCCGATCAGGTCGGTGGTCGCCGGCGCGCTGCCTTTGTACGGAACGTGCACGGACGTGACATTGGCGCTCATGTCGAAGAATTCGGCGCCCAGATGCTGCGCAGTGCCGGTGCCGCCGTTACCCACGGTGATCTTGCCGGGTTGCGACTTCAGCAGTTGAAGGTATTCCTTGAAGTTGTTGGCCGGCACGGAAGGATGCACCACCAGCAGCAGTGGCGCGTTGACGAGCTGCGTGACTGGCGCGAAATCCTTGATCGAATCGTAGGTCAGCTTGGGATAGATATGCGGGTTGACCGCCATGATGCCCGCCGCGGTCAGCGTCAGGGTGTAGCCATCGGGCGCTGCCCTTGCTCCAGCCGCGGCGCCGATGTTGCCGCCGGCGCCGGGCCGGTTGTCCACCACGACAGGCTGGCCCCAGCTCGCGGTCAGCTTCTGGCCAATGGTGCGGGCCAGCATGTCGGTCGCGCCTCCTGGGGAAAACGGGACAATGATCGTGATCGGCTTGTCGGGGTAAGCGGCATATACCGCGGGTGCCGCCATGACAGCGGCCGAAGCGACGAACAGACCGGCCAGATGACGCAGCTTTCCAAGAAATTTCATGCGAATGTCTCCGTGTAGTTTGAACTTCTCTCTGTGGGGCTTGCATGACTTTAAACACTCTTGACGAGCTGACAAAGCGCAGCGGGGTGATATCAGGTATGACTAATCTGAAGTTCCTCCAAGCACCGGGCGAGTTTTCTCTTGTGCGACAAGCACTTGGCGTGAGATGGGGGTTCCTGTTTCTGTCTACGGCTGGATCTGCTGAATCAACTCGAGGGCGCGCTTTTGCTTCGC
>JBOHYD010000002.1:0-3187 GCA_050737635.1 Luteimonas sp.
GGGACGCGGGACTCGGGACTCGGGACTCGGGACTCGGGACTCGGGACTCGGGACTCGGGACTGGGACTGGGACTGGGACTGGGACTGGGACTCGGGCGCGATCTGATGCTGGGCCAGCGCAATCAGCGCGCCGGCTCCCGAATAATTTCAGTGCTCCGCACTACCGGTCCCTGGTCTCCGCGCTTGCGCACGCGCGCGTAGAAAAACCCGTCCATGCCGTCCTCGCCCGGCAGCCGCTGGCGGCCGGCCCCGGCGATGCGTCCGAAGGTCTCGTCGAGCGGCTCGGCGATCGCGTCTGGCGTGCGCGCGAGGAAGGCGTCGAGCTGTTCGGCGTTCTCGGCAGCGAGGATCGAGCACGTTGCGTACAGCAGCACGCCGCCGTCGCCGAGCACGCGCCACGCGGCGTCGAGCAGGCGGCGCTGCAGCGCGACCGCCGTAGCGAGATCGCTGGCGCGCCGATGCAGCAGGACGTCGGGCTGGCGACGCACGATGCCGGTCGCCGTGCATGGCGCGTCGAGCAGCACCGCGTCGAATGGTTTGCCGTCCCACCATGCCGCGACGTCGCCGGCATCGGCCGCGAGCAACCGCGCATTGCCGCCGATGTGCAGCCGCGCGAACGTGCCGCGCACGCGCGCCAGCCGCGCGGCGTCGATGTCGAGGCCGGTCAGCCGCAGTGACGAATCGCGTTCGAGCAGGTGCGCGGCCTTGCCGCCTGGGGCGATACACGCATCGAGCAGGCGGGCGCCGTTGCGCAGATCGAAGGCATCGGCCGCGCGCTGCGCGGAGGCGTCGTGCACCGACACGTCGCCGTCGGCAAATCCGGGCAGTGCCGCCACCGACAGCGAGGTTTCGATCCGCAGTGCGTCGTCGAGGCCGTCGACGGCGGTCGCGTCGATGCCGGCATCGTGCAGCCGCTGCGCGTAGGCGGCCGTGGTGCCGCGCGCGCGATTGACCCGCAGCCACAGCGGTGCCGGCGTCGCGCTGGCCTGCACGATGGCATCGACGTCGTCGGGCCAGTCGTTGCGCAGCCGCGCGCGCAGCCACGGCGGCCATGCCGCATCGGCGGCGACTGTCGGCAAGCCTTCGCGCTGCGCGCGTCGCAGCAGCGCATTGACCAGCCCGGCCTGATGCGCACGACCGAGAGCGCGCGCGGCCTCAACCGTGGCATCGACCGCGGCGTGTGCCGGCAGTCCGAGCGGATCGAGCTGCGCGAAGCCGACTTGCAGCAGCGCGGCCAATTCCTGGTCGCGTTTGGGCAGCGGTTTGGCGATCCACGCGCCGATCGCCGCCGCCGCACGCGCGTGCTGGCGCAAGGCGGCAAAACAGATCGCCTCGACCAACGCGCGATCACGCACGTCCGCCAGCGCCGGCAGCGCCTGCGTCAGCTCCGCTTTCAACGACCGTCCGCGATGCAGCACCGCATGGAGCACGCGGGTGGCGACAAGCCGGGAGTGGGTGCCGGGCGACGATGGAGGCGTTTGCATGCGCGGCATTGTCGGTCAGGTGGGCGGGTGCTGTCGTTCGCGAGGTTCGCGCCGAGGCGGATTGAGCCGCGGAATCGTTGCCGGCGATCGCTGCGGAGGTTCGAGCGACTGTCATTGCGCGCAAAGTGACAAGGACGCCGCGCCCTGGCCTGCGCGCGGTGTCGACAATCAGGCGTGCGCAGCCGAGTACCGCTACGCCGCGCCCGCGTAGCGCTGCTTCAACATCGCATACGCCGCCCGCAATCCCTGCGCCTCGCCGCCGGCCGGTTTGCCGGGCCGGTCGCTGTCGTTCCACGCGTACACGTCGACATGCGCCCACAGCTGCTTCGCGGGCACGAAACATTCGAGGTACAGCGCGGCGGTGACGCTGCCGGCCATGCGCGACGGGCCGGCGTTGGCGAGGTCGGCGATGGCGCTGGTCAGATAGCGCAGGTACGGACGCCACAGCGGCATCCGCCACAGCGGGTCGCGCACCTGCATGCCGGCGTCGAGCCAGGCGTCGGCGAGGGCATTGTCGTTGGCGTACAGCGCCGGCAGGTCGGGGCCGAGCGCGATGCGTGCGGCACCGGTGAGTGTGGCGAAATCGATCAGCAGGTCGGGCGTTTGCTCGCTGGCGAGTGTCAGCGCGTCGCCGAGCACCACGCGGCCTTCGGCGTCGGTGTTGTCGATCTCGACGCTGACGCCCTTGCGCGTGGCGATCACCTCGCCGGGGCGGAAGGCATCGGGGCCGATCGCGTTTTCGACCGCCGGCACCAGCAGCGTCAGCCGCACCGGCAGCTTGCGCGCGATGATTAGTTCAGCGAGCGCGATCGCGTGCGCGGCGCCGCCCATGTCTTTTTTCATATGGCGCATGCCGTCGGCGGTCTTGATGTCGAGACCGCCGGTGTCGAAGCACACGCCCTTGCCGACCAGGGTGAGGTGCGGATGCGAGCGGCCGGCATCGGTGTCGCTGCTCCAGTCGAGCCGGATCAGCCGGGGCGCGCGGTGCGAGGCGCGGCCGACGGCGTGGATCGCCGGCAGGTTCTGCTGCAGCAGTGCGTCGCCGACGATGCAGTCGAAGGTCGCGCCGTGCGTCTGCGCGATGTCGCGCACCACCGCTTCGAGCTGCTCCGGCCCCATGTCCTGGGTCGGTGTGTTGACGAGATCGCGCACGCGCACGCAGGCAGCGAGGAGGTCGGCGACTTCGGCGTCGAGACCGTCGAGCGCGAGCTGCGCCGGCGCGCGAGGCGCGTCGCGATAGCGCGTGAAGCGGTACGCGCCCAGGCCCCAGCCGAGCAGGAAGGCGCGCTGCGCGTCGTCGCCGAGCGTGTCGCCGAGCGACCAGTGGCCGCCGGGCAGCGCGTAGGGCGCATGCGCGTACGAAAACGGATCGAGCGGATCGCCGATGCCGAGCACGGCACCGGCGAGGCCGCCGTCGTCGCCGGGCAGGGTGAGCTGCGAGCCGGCGGCGGCGTCCCAGGCGTGCGCGTCCAGCCACGGCAGCAACGCTTGCGGCTGGCGTCCGCGCCACGCATCGAGGCCGTTGCGATCGACCAGGTGCAGCGGCCGCAGCGCCGGCGCGCGATCGTCGTCGGCTGCGCGGGAGACAAATCCGATGGGCAGGGTCATGCGCGGGCGGTCCGTGTGGCGATGGCGGCGCGTGTGCCGAGGGGGGGCGCATCGAGCCAGTCGGCGAGCGCGGCGAGGGTGGAGCATTCGAGATC
>JBOHYD010000003.1:0-3463 GCA_050737635.1 Luteimonas sp.
CGCGCGCGCGCTCGGCGGCAGCAGCTCGGTCGACACCACCAGGATCGGTGCCAGCGCGCGCATGGCCTGCACCGTCGTCACCGGGTCCTCTAGATGCTCGATCAGCTCGAACGCGGTGACCATGTCGTATTGGCCGAGCGGATCGGCCGCAAAGCCACCGGCCAGCAGATTTGGGCTGTACGCGTCGTGCCAGTGAAAATCGTGGCCGCGGTCGCGCATCAGCCGCACCAGCAGGCCGCTGCCACCGCCAAAATCCAAGGTCCGCTTGACGTCGCGCAGCGCCAGCCCCAGCAGCGCCGAGGTCGCGTCGGCGAGCCACAGGTTGCGGGTGACGATGCCGGTGTCGAGCGCGGCGATGACTGTCGAATACGCTTGCTCCAGCCAGTGCGGATCGACCACGAAGACATAACCGCAAGCCACGCATTGTCGGTACTCGGCGCGGTGCTGCATCAGCACCTGCTGCTCGCCGAAATGTCGGGTGGCCGCGCCGCAGATCTTGCAGGTGGGATCCATATCGGGTCCTTGGAAAGCGCTACCGTGGCCGAGGGCAGCAAGCTAGCCGGGAGTGGGGGGCGGGACATCGAACGCGGACAACAGTCGCGCCCGAAAACGAAGGTCGTTGTCGAGGAAGAACGCGCGCGCGGCTTGGCCGAGTTGCGCGCACTGCGCATCATCCATCGCCAGCGCACGTTCGACGGCATCCTCGATGGTGGCCGTGTCGACGAGGTTGAAATCGACCAGACCGCGCCGTTCGACGCGCGCGGGCGCGATCAACACGCCGCGCTCGGCAGTCACCATCTCGTTCATCGGCGGCGCATCCGTGGTCAGCACCACCGCGCCCACGGCCATGGCCTCCATCAGGTAATGGCCAAATCCCTCCGCTTCCGACGGACAGATATGGAATCGATGGCTGTTTTGCAGCCATACCAGCGCCAGCGCAGAAAAATACTCCACGCAATGCACGATGTTGGGTGCCGCCACGCCCCGCCTAGCCAGCGCCGGATGCTGCACGACGGTCAGTCGCGGCCACCGTGGATGCCGCCGCCAGGTAGCCAACAGCGTGTCGGTACCCTTGGCGACGCTGCGACCGGCGAGGTGAAAAAAAGCACGCTCCTTGGGGATGGAGACCTCGTGCCGGTCCTCGCTGGTAAATCCGGTCAGCACCGTCGTGCAGCCGAGCGCGCTGAAAATCGCTTCGGCGTGCCGGGTCTTGCACAGCACCGCATCGAAACGGGGCAGGTAGCGCTGCCATTTTGGCAGGAACCACTCCGGATTCGGCATCAGCAGGTTGCTGTGCGCCAGCGGCAGGCAGCGCTGGTACACGCGCTCGACAAACAACTGCACGTCGCTGCGGCCGTGCAGCAAACGCTGCGCCCATTGACCGGCTTCCCGGACGCGATTGGCGACTTGGCTGTCGGCGTAGCCGAGCGTCTCGACCCGATGCCCGCCGCCGCAGAGCACCTCGGCAATCAACTGCAGATCGCGGCTCAGGCCAACGCCGTTGTCACGGCCGATGATCCGGATCATGGCGCTGCCATGGCGACGCCGACGGCGATCGCCGTGCCGCGCGCAGACGGCCAAAGCGCCAGCAAGGCAACGGCCTCAGCGGTCGCCATCGTGCCCATCCGCCTCGCTCTGGGTTTTGACGCCGACCGGCGTGCAGCCGGGAATCACCGCGTCGTGGGTGACCAGCCACCAGCGCCGCCGGTTGGACATGCCGGCAAGCGTGGCGCGGTCGCGGGCGATGCACTGCGTGAGCGCGGTTTCCTGCACCAGCAGATGGCGGTCGCGCGGCTGCTGCGCGAGCCATGCGATGCCGCGCTCGAGCTGCTGCGGCCACGGCATCACGAAGCCGAAGGTCGTCGTCGGACGATCGGCCATCAACAGCGTCTGCGGCTTCCATGCGACCAGCGCGAGCTCGGCGTCGGGACCGATGCGCCGGCCGACCTCGGTCATCAGCGTGCGCGCCGAGCTCGATCCGTTGAGCAGCGGATAGCCGACCAGCCCGTACAACACCCACATGCCGCCGAGCATCCACAGCAGCCCGACCACGCCGTTGCGCACGCGGTGCCAGAGCAGTGCCGCGCAGCCCCACGCGCCGATCGCAAGCAACAGCAGCGCGATGCCGCGGCCGCCATCGGCAAAATCGCGGCCGTCGACGAGCCGGCGCTCGAATCCGCCGACGCCGAGCAACACGCCGCTGCCCGCGATCAACGCCAGCAGTGACAGCAACGTGCCGAAACCTACCGCCAGCCGTCGCGGCCACAGCCTACGCACGAGTCCCGGCAGCAGCGGTGCGAGCGCCAGGCACAGCATCGGCAGCGCCGGCAGGATGTAGACGTCGCGTTTGCCGCTGGGGATCGAGAAAAACACCACGATCAGCACCCAGAACGCCAGCGGCAGCAAATAGCGCGCATCGCGCCGGCGCAGCCGTCGCCGCCACGCCGGAACCGCCCACGGCAGCGCCAGCACCACCGGCAGCCACGCGCTCGCCATCACCCCGAGGAGGTACCACGGCGGCTGCGGATGGTCCCAGGACTTCACATAGCGGCCGGCAGTCTGGTGGAACAGGATGTCGTCGAGATACGCGCGATACGCCGGGTCGTGATGGTGCAGCGCGACGGTCACCATCGGCACCAGCCAGGTCGCCGCGGCGGCGGCGAACGCGAGCGGGCCGAGCCAGAATTTCCAGTTTGCGAGCAACGGCCCGCCGGCGCGCTCACGCAGCGGCCAGTGCCGCCACAGCGCAAACGCCGCCGGTGCGATCATCAACAGCGCGAGCACGCCGACGCCCTTGGTGATCGTGCCGAGCCCGGCGGCAAACCACGCCAGCGTCCACATCCGCCAGTCCGGGCCCTGCAAAAAATGCCGCAGCAGTCCGTAGGCGCCGAGCGTAATCCAGAACGTCACCAGCGGATCGATCTGCGCCTTCTTGCCCTGGTAGGTGAACTGGAACGCGAACAGCAGCGCGTACGCGGCGTACAGGCCGACGCGCGGCGTCCACAGCCGGCGGCCGAGGTCGTACACGCACCACAGCGTGCCCAGCGACGCCAGCAGCAGCGGCATCAGAAACGCCACGCGCCAGTTGCCGGTCACGGTGTAAAACGACGCCTGCAGCCACATCAGCATCGGCGGCTTGTCCGCGTACAACTCGGTACCGCGATGCGGAAACAGCCAGTCGCCGCTGTCGACCATTTGCTTGGCGACGAGCGCAAAACGCGGCTCGTCGGCCGGCCACGGATCGCGCAGGCCCAGGCCCGCGCCGAGCACCAGCAGCGTGACGAAGGCGAGCATCCAGAGTTCGCGGGTGTGTCGGGTTTTCAGCATGGGGGGATGATAAGTGGGGACTCGGGACTCGGGACTCGGGACTCGGGACTCGGGACTCGGGACTCGGGACTCGGGACTCGATCGGATTCGGCCTCTCCGAATCCCCAATCCCAAGCCCCGAACCCCGAGTCAGTGC
>JBOHYD010000004.1:0-4383 GCA_050737635.1 Luteimonas sp.
CCGGTTTCGCCTGCGCGAGATGCTGCCGCGACTTGCAACGGCGATGATGCGCTGCAAGCCTTGTCCGGAGCCGCGCTTGCGGGCTGCGAGCAATTTTCATGGCTGAAGGTCGGGGCTAATCAGGTAGGGCAACGCTGATCAAGGTGCCCGTTCGCTCGACGTCAAGGCGATCCGCGCGGCCCGAAACGCCGCGTGGGATCAGGCCTCGGTGATGCCGTCAGCGCCCGACTCGGGCACGTAGCCGGCAGGTTTGTCGGCACCGCCGCCGAACAGAAACTTCTCCATCTCTGCTTCGAGGAAGGCCCTGTGCTTTGGGTCCATCGGCGACAGTCGGTTTTCGTTGATCAGCATCGTCTGATGCGCGAGCCATTTGTCCCACGCCGGTTTGCCGATCTGCGCGAACACGCGCTTGCCGAGTTCGCCGGGCCATGGCACAAAATCGAGGCCTTGGGCATCCTGATGGTCGTAGGCGCAGTGCACGGTGCGGCTCATGCGGGGATTCCTGTGTGGTGTTGCGCGAGCTGCCGTTCGAGCAGTGTTCTGACCGGCGCCGGGATGCCGAGGGCGATAAGGTCGTCGCGCGCCACCCAGCGGAAGTCGTCATTGTCGCGCACCGCGCTGCGCAGCGCAGCGTGATGCCATTGCCGAGGTTGCAGTTGCAGGCGGTAGTGGCTGAAGGCGTGCTCGATCGGTGGCAGCACCACGGCGGTGTCGAAGCCGTCGCCGGCGTTTGACGTGAACCACGCGCGTGCGCCGTCGTCGTCGTCGGCCGACGGCAGCGACCACAGCGACGCCCACACCCCGGCCGGTGGTCGCCGCTGCAACAGCGCGCGGCCGTGCGCATCGATCAGCAGCAGCACGATCGCGTGGCGCTGCGCGATCGATTTGCCGGGCTTGCGTGTCGGCAGTTCGGCAACGCGCTCGGTCGATCGCGCGACGCAGTCGTGCTGCAGCGGACACAGCACGCAGGCCGGATCGTGCCGCGTGCACAGGGTGGCGCCGAAATCCATCTGCGCCTGGGTGTAGTCGGCGAGGCGCTGCTTCGGCAGATGCGATTCGGCCAGCGTCCACAGCGCTTTTTCGACCGCGGACCTGCCCGGCCATTCGTCGATGCCGTGCAAGCGGCACAGCACGCGCTTGACGTTGCCGTCGAGGATCGCGACGCGCTCGCCCCAGGCCTGCGCGAGGATCGCGCCGGCGGTGCTGCGGCCGATGCCGGGCAGTGCGAGCAGGGCGTCGAAGTCGTGCGGCAGTTCGCTGTCGTGACGCTCGACGCACAACATCGCCGCGTGATGCAGATTGCGCGCGCGGGCGTAATAGCCAAGTCCCGACCACAGCGCGAGCACATCGTCGCGCGGCGCAGCAGCAAGCGCGGCGACATCGGGCAATGCGGCGACGAAGCGCTCGAAGAACGGCGCGGCGACGCGCACCTGGGTCTGCTGCAGCATGATCTCCGACAGCCACACGCGGTACGGGGTGCGCGGATGCTGCCACGGCAGGTCGTGGCGACCGGACACGTCGAACCACGCCAGGAGGCGATCGGCGAAGGTCGTTTGCGCGCTCATCGAACCGTCGCGGCGTCGGCCGCGGATGCGTCATCGAAATCGATTTCGACGCCTTCGAGTTGCATGCCGGAGATGTCGATGCGCGGCGACGACAGCTGCCCGGTCAGCGGCGGCAGCGGTGTGCCGGCGTCGATGCGACGGGTCCATGCCGTGACTGCGTCGATGTGCAGACGGGCGTCGAAGCGTGTGGCATCGCGGCGCAGCTGCAGGCCCAGCGGATCGGAAAAATCAGCCTTGCCGGCATAGTTGAGCGAAAACGACAACGGCGATGGCGACACAGCCAGCGGCGCGGGCAGCGCCGGCCACGCGTCGGGCCAACGCGCGAGGCGTCCGTCGATGTCGACGTCGAGTGTGTTGCCGTAGCTGACCGCGCCGCGCGCGTCGATGTCCGGTACCGGTCCGCCGCCGCGCAGCGCGATGCTGGCCGGCGTCAGGCGCAGCGCGCTGTCGCGGTAACGCAGCGGCGAGATGAGCGCGATCGCGAACGGCAGCTGCGTGTTGCCGGCGTGATAGTGGCCGCTGAGTGATGCGCGCAGCTTTGGTATGTGGATGCCGGCGTCGTCGACATGCAGTCGGCCGGCGACGCGCAGCCGGGCCGGAACGCGCCAGCCGCCGGCGTCGACGGCCTTGCCGCCGTCGGCGACCAGCGTGCCGATCACCGCGACGCCGGCAGCGTTGCCGGGTCGGGTGGCGGTGGCGTCGAGATCGAAATTCAACGCCAGCGCGGCAGTGCGCAGTCGCCCGGCGATCGCGGCGTCGACGGTGCGATCGGCAGCCAGTCGCGGCAGGGATAGTTTGAGCCCGTCGATCCGCCAGCCGTCGCCATCGATGCGGCCATCGCTGATGCGCAGTCCGTCACTCAATCTCGGCAGCCGCGATTCGGCGGACGGCCGCGAGGCCAGCCAGCGCTGCAGTGCAACGCTGTCGAGCAGCGGTGCGTCGAGTTCGAGATGGGTGATGTCGAGCTGCGCGCCGCGGCTGCGCACGGTCGACCACGGCACCGACACCAGCAGCCGCTGCGCGCTCAGCATGGCTGTTGCGGAACCCGGCTCGCGCACGTCGACATCGCGCAGCACCAGCGTCGGCGTGCCGCGCAGCGTGTAGTCGCTGTGGCCGCTGGCGGTGATCTGCAGACCGAACGCGTCGCCGATGCTCGACAGCACGACGCCGCTCACCCGCGCCGGCTGCAATGCGACGCGCAGCGCAATCGACACCAGCACCAGCAGCACCAGCAGTGCCACGCCGAGCCGCAGCGCGCGGCGTCCTGCGATCACGCGCCGAGCGATTCCGGCAGCAGCGCGTCGACGAGGGCCTCGGCGTCGAACACGCGCAGGTCTCCGGCGCGCTCGCCGATGCCGGCGTAGCGGATCGGAATATTGAACTCGCGGGCGAGCGCGAACACCACGCCGCCCTTGGCGCTGCCGTCGAGCTTGGTGACCACCAGGCCGGTGACGCCAGCCGCGGCGTGGAACTGGCGCAGCTGCGATAGCGCATTCTGGCCGGTGGTACCGTCGATCACCATCAACACCTCGTGCGGCGCGTCGGCATCGAGCTTGCCGAGCACGCGCCTGATCTTGCCGAGCTCGTCCATCAGCCCGGCTTGCGTGTGCAGACGGCCGGCGGTGTCGGCGATCAGCACGTCCATGCCGCGCGCCTTGGCCGCTTGCAGCGCATCGAACGCCACCGACGCCGCGTCGCCGCCCTTGCCGTGCGCGTTTTGGCCCTGCGCGATCACGGCGACGCCGTTGCGCTCGCCCCAGCTCTGCAGCTGCGCGACGGCCGCTGCGCGAAAGGTGTCGCCGGCAGCGAGCATCAGCGCGAGGCCGTCGTCCTTGTAGCGCTTGGCGAGCTTGCCGATGGTGGTGGTCTTGCCGACGCCGTTGACGCCGACGGTGAGGATCACGAAAGGCTTGGCCGCACGGTCGATGACCAGCGGCCGCGCGACTGGGCTCAGGATGGCGATCAGATTGCCGCGCAGCGACGCGAGCAGCGCGTTGGCATCGGCAAATTCGCGGGCCTGCATGCGTCGGCGCAGCTGGGTGACCAGTTGGGTGGTCGCGGTGACACCGACATCGGCGAGCAGCAGCGCGGTCTCGATCTCGTCGAGCAGGTCGTCGTCAAGCTTGGGATTGCGCGAAAACAGCCCGGCCATGCCGCGCGCGAAGCCGTTGCCGCGCAGACGCTCGCGCCAACTGGGCTTGTCGGCGCTTGCCGACAGCGGCCGCGCTTGTTCCTTGGCAGGCGATGGCGATGGCGATGATGCAGCTGCCGTCGATGCGCGCAGTGACGCGGCGTCGAGCGACGCCGACTGCGACTGGATCAGCGCGGTCGCGAATTCGTCCGCGCGCGTGGCAGTGCGCGGGCTTGGGCTAGGCGCTGCATCGGCTAGGGGGCCGAGATCGTCGCGCACGCTGTCGAACGCCGTCGACGGCTCGACCGCGGCGACATCCACATCAGCGGCATCGCGCCGCATCGCATCGATCGCGTCGGCGGCTGATGCCGATGTCGCCTCGGCCTCGTCGCCGGATCGCGCGCGGGATTGAGGGAAGGCGGCGGCGAGCGCTTCGATGTCGAGCCTGCCGGCCGCGCCCGGGGTCGCGTCCGTCGGCTTCTTGCGGCGGAAAAAACTGGCCATCGGTGGGTCGCTGCGTGGGGGAGTGCGCGTGCGCAATGCAATCGTCCGCCTAGATGCGGACAATGGCGGCCATGTTAACACTCGCCCCGCGGCCCCCCGAGCCGACATCCGTATGAGTCGGCCACCTGTCGATCCACCGCAACGCGCGCGCGCTGCCGGCAGCGTGCGCATCATCGGCGGGCG
>JBOHYD010000005.1:0-2904 GCA_050737635.1 Luteimonas sp.
GCGCTGGGCCGTCAGCCCGTGGGCGCGGTCACTGGCGGGGGTGCCGGCGTCGAGATCGGGTCCGACATGGCCGTCGGCGCGGCGCACTTCCTCGACAAAGGCGCGCATGCGGTCGCCGTCCTTGATGCCCGGCGACGCCTCGATGCCGCTGGCGGTGTCGACGCCCCACGGGAGGGTACGGGTGATCGCGTCAAACACATTGGCCGACGACAGCCCGCCGGCGACCATCACCGGGGTGTTGAGATTCTGCGGGATCCGCGACCAGTCGAAGCTGTGCCCGCTGCCGCCGGTGGTCGCGCCGCCGTGGCTATCGAACAGCAACGCCGCCGCGCCCGGATAGCGCAGCTGCAGCGCGATGCTCTCAACGATATCGCTAGCGCCCATGCCGATCGCCTTGACATAGGGCACGCCGAAGCTGCGGCAGAACGCATCGTCCTCATTGCCGTGGAACTGCAGCAGCGTCGGCCGCACCTGCTTGACCACGTCACGAACCTCATCGGCGCTGTTGTCGCCGAACACCGCCACCGCATCGACCAGCGGCGCCAGCGCATCGCGCATCGCGCGGGCCGCTTCGGCACGGATCCGCCGTGGGCTGTCGTGGGCAAAGATGAAGCCGACCGCGTCGGTGCCGAGCTCACTGGCCAGGCGCACATCGCCGGCGCGGGTCATGCCGCAAAACTTGATTCGGGTGCGAAATAGGGCGCGGCTCATGGACGGGATTGGGGATTGGAAATTAGAGGAGCGGCATCAGCGATGCGGCGCAGAATGAGCAGCGTAACCGTTTTTGTCCGTCATCCCGGCGAACGCCGGGACCCAGTTCGATGCGCCTGGGTGAATGCCGCAGTCCGGACATGGGCCCCGGCGTCCGCCGGGGTGACGGCAAGGCACGCCGGGATTCACCTCCACGACCGCATCCGGCGTCGCCGTCTATGGCCGCCGCGTTTCTGCCGGCGTCGTCATCGTGACTTCGTCCGGCAAGCCCCACTGCGCCGGATACAGCGGACCGACGAACACCAGGCCCGCCGCCGGGGCGGTCGGGCCGGCAACCGTGCGGTCGCGGCCGGTCAGCAGTTCGGCGATCCAGTCCGCCGGCCGCTCGCCGGCACCGACCTCGAGCAGCGAGCCGACGATATTGCGCACCATGTGGTGCAGAAAGGCATTCGCCTGCACCTGCACCTCGACGGTGTCGCCGTCGCGGACGATCGCAATCCGCTGCAGGTCACGGCGCGCGTGCGCGGCCTGGCAGTGGACGGTGCGGAACGCCGAAAAATCGTGTTCGCCGACCAGCGCCTGCGCCGCGGCCTGCATCGCATCGGCGTCGAGCGGGCGGCGGATCCAGCTCAGCGTCTGCCGGCCCAGCGCCGGGCGCACTGCGCGGTTGAGGATGCGATAGCGGTAGCGCCGCGCGCGCGCCGAAAACCGCGCGTGAAAATCGCCGGCCACCGGCACGCACCAGCGCACGCATACCGATGCCGGCAGCTGTGTCGTCGTGCCCAGCGTCCAGCCGCGCGGATCGCGGTGCACGTCGCTGTCGAAATGCACGACCTGGCACTGCGCATGCACGCCGGCATCGGTGCGACCGGCGCAGACCGTGTCGATCGGCGACGCCGCGACCGAGGCCAGCGCCGCCTCGAGCGTGCCCTGCACGGTGTCGGCGGATAGCGCGCCGCGCGGCGTCAGCCGCTGCCAGCCGTGGAAGTCGCTACCGTCGTATTCGACACCCAGGGCGATGCGCATGGCGGCTTCTGGCCGGTTCAAGCCAGTCTGCACGACGGTGTCGGCGTCAGTGAGTCGTCAGCGTTCATGCGCTACGGCAGCAAATTCGATCGCATACGCGGCGGCGGTGAGCGTCGCCAGATACGGCTTCACGGCATCCGAAAGCGAATCGTCAAGGAACTGCGCGGAGACCTCTCCGATCAGGAGACTGATTGCGTGGTCATCCGACGGCCCGGCCCTACGAATCATCAGCGCCATCCGATAAGCATCGACACGAGCTCATAGCAGGTCGCGCAGCAACCGCGTCGCCTCGTCGCGCGCGGCGGCATCGCCGCCTTCGGCGACTTCCTGCAGCAGGCTGCGAGCGGTGTCGGTGTCGCCGAGGTCGATGTAGGCGCGTGCGAGCTCGATGCGCTCGTGGCCGGCGGGCGCGGGGTTGAGCGAGGTCGCCATGTACGCGTCGGACGCCAGCACGTCGGGGACTGCCGCTCCCGTCGTCGACGGCGACTCGGGGACCAGCGAAGCCAGCGTCGACTGCGACGGGTCGTGCCAGGTCGGCGCGGCGGTGACCGGCGCTGCCGACGGTGTCGCGGTCGGCACGCGCGCAACCGGGAAACGTTCGGCGACAGGCAGGCCGGCGGTGCGGGGGGTGGTATCGAAAATAGGCTGCGCAGGCCTGGCGGCGCGGCGGCGCAGCAGGAGCCACGCGCCAAGTAGCACGAGGACCAGCGTCGCGACGATCCACAGCCACAGCAGCGGCCCCTGCGCGGCGGAGGGGTTGGTTGACGTCGCGCTGGCCGTGGTTGCGACCGGCGTCACGGCCTGGCCGGTGGCGAGGTTCTGCTGCACGGATGCAAGCTGATTGTCTTTCATCGACAGCAGTTTCTGCTGATCGCGCTGCAGTTGTTCGAGATCGGCAATGCGCGCCTTGAGCTCTTGCACTTCGGCGTCGCGCGCGGCGAGGCTTTCCCTGGTCTGTTGCAATTGCTGTCGCAGCATGTCGCCCTCGCCGCCGGCATCGATTCCGGACTGTGTGCCTGCCCGACGTGCGCTGTTGGCGGACGGCGGAACGATTTCAAGACGCGCATCGCTGGGGCGCAGTGCCGCCGTCGCACGGGTGTTGGCGGCCGCCGCCGTGGCGGTGCCGGCCACCGCGGCCGGTGGCGGCGGCGGTGCGCTCATCGCGCG
>JBOHYD010000006.1:0-2279 GCA_050737635.1 Luteimonas sp.
CACGAAGAGCATCGCGCCCATGGGGCGCTCCTACGAGAGCGAAAGGCGGGCCGAGGCCCAGCCTATCTCAGCAGTTCTTTCGCCATCACGATCGCGTCCTCGCGGCCCTTGGCGGTCGGGTAATAGCGTGGGCGGCGGCCGATCTCGTTGAAGCCTTCATCGTCGTAGAGCCTGATCGCGGCCAGATTGGATGGCCGCACTTCGAGAAACACGCGCTGCGCGCCGTGGCCGGCGGCAATCTTCAGCAATGCGCGCAGCAGGCGGCGACCGTGGCCGCGACCCTGCAGGTCGGAGGCGATGCAGATGTTGAGCACGTGCGCTTCGTCGGCGGCGATGCTGAGCACGCCGTAGCCGAGCGTGCGGGTGTCGTCATGCAGCAGCCACGCCGGATGACCGGTACGCAGGCAGTCGCGGAAGATGCCGTGTGTCCACGGAAACGGATAGGCACGGCGCTCGATGTCCATGATCGCGTCGATGTCGGCATCGCGCATCGGCCGCAGCATCGCGGGTGCAAACGAGGCATCGGTCGATGCGACCGCGCTCACGGCGCGCGCACGCTCCGCAGCGCACGCAGCCGCGGCCACAGCGCGCGCTTGGCAGCGGAAGTGCGCAACGCCGCGGGCGGCCCCCATTCGCGGCATAGCGCATTAGCATCCATCGCATCGGCGTCGCGGCCGGCCGCACGCAGCAACGCGTGCAGCAGCGGATGATCGGGTACCGCCGGGGTCACCGCGCGGTACAGCGTGTAGCCCATCGTCGCGAGCACGTCGCGCTGCAGGGCGTCCCAGTTCATGGCGGCGTGTCCGCGTCGGCAGACGACTCGATCGCCGACGCGTCCTCGTCGTCGGCCGGCTCCGGCGGCGCGCGCCGGCGTTTGAACCACAGCAGCGGACCCGACAGCGCATAAATCAGCGCGGTCGCAAACAGCGCCTTCGGCGTGTCGATGACGAGCGCGATCAGCGCCGCGACCACGATCAGCAGGGCGAAGAACGGCACGCGGTCGGATTTTTCACCGCGCCCGCCCTTGAAGCTGTTGTAGCGGATGCCGCTGACCATCAGCAGGCCCGACACGATGGTCATCGCGAGCGCACCGTAGCGCAGTTCCTCGCCGGTCCAGTCGAGCGTATGCATCGTCCACACAAAACTCGCCATCAGCCCGGCCGCCGCCGGGCTCGCCAGACCGATGAACCAGCGCTTGTCGACCTTGCCGACCTGGCTGTTGAAGCGCGCCAGCCGCAGCGCCGCGCACGCGGCATACAAAAACGCCGCCAGCCAACCGACCTTGCCGAGCGTACCGCCGTCGAGCTTCAGCGACGCCAGCGCCCAGTGGTACATCACCAGGGCCGGGGCCATGCCGAAGCTGACCAGGTCGGCCAGCGAGTCGTACTGCGTCCCGAACTCGCTCTGCGTGTTGGTCAGCCGCGCCACGCGGCCGTCGAGGCCGTCGAGCACGCCGGCGATGAAGATCGCGATGCACGCCGCTTCGATCCGTCCCTGCGACGCGGCGATGATCGCAAAGAAGCCGCCGAACAGGCCGCCGGTGGTGAACAGGTTCGGCAGCAGGTAGATGCCGCGGCCGCGTGGGCGTTGCAGGGGAATCTCGTCCATGGCGCGCAGTGTATCCGCGTTATCGGAGGCCGTAACTTGCGCCTGTGCGGCTGCGGTGCTGCAATCGTCGCGCCCTCGCACCGCACGCCGGAGTTTCCGATGCCACGCATCCCGATCCGCGCCACGCTCGGACTCACGCTCCTGCTGTCGGCGACGGCGACGGCGGCGCTCGGCGGCGAGGTCTACCAGTGGAAGGATGCCAGCGGCGTCACCCACTACTCGCAGACCCCGCCGCCCAAGGGCGCCTATCAACTGCGCGCGATCGGCGACCGCCGCGGCACCGAACCGGCCGCGCAGGCCGCCACCGCGTCGAAAGAAAGCCCGCAGTGCGCGACCGCACGCAACAACATCGAGGTGCTGCAGGGCACCGGCGCTGTGCAGCAGGACAGCGATGACGACGGCAAGCCCGACAAGACCCTGGGCCCGGAAGAACGCGCCAGCCAGCTCGAGCTCGCCCGCGCGACGCTCAAGGCCACCTGCCCGGTGGTCGCTGTCACCACCAAGCCCTGAACCGATGCGGCTCGGCTAGCAGGGTGTTGAAAAACACCCTGCTAGCGCGGCCAAGGAGGGTCGCGTCGACGGAGCAAGCGCTTGAGCGCTTGATTCGTCGGAGGCAGTCCGGGCATGGACCGGACTGGCGAGTTGAAAAACGCACAGTATGTGCGTTTTTC
>JBOHYD010000007.1:0-15857 GCA_050737635.1 Luteimonas sp.
GCCGAGATCGGCGCCGGCGATATTCCGCAAGTGCTGGTTTACAACAAAATCGACATGCTTCACATCGACCGTAGCGACGGCGACAGCGATCGGCCCGCCGCCGCGCCGCCGCGTCACGACCGCCCCGGCGGCGATCAACCCGACGCCGGCGCGCGCGAGCGCGTGTGGGTTTCCGCGCGTGACCGCAGCGGTCTCGATCTACTCGATGCCGCACTTGCCGCGCGACTCGGTCTGCGCCGGATCGCGGTCGATCTGCGCCTGCCTCCCGGTGCCGGACGCCTGCACGCGCGTCTGCACGCGCTGGACGCGGTACGCGAGGAAAGCTACGACGTCGACGGCTGGCGGTTGTCGATCGATCTTGCGATCGCCGATGCCGCGCGGCTCGCCGCGCAGGATGACGGCGCGCCGCTGCGGGCGCTGCTCCCGGCGGACGTTGTGTAGGAGCGCCCCATGGGCGCGATGCTCTTCATGGCGTGAGCGAAGAGCTACCGCGCCCATGGAGCGCTCCTACAAAGAGCCTGTCTGCTAACGCTCAGTGTGGCCTTGCAACCCGGCAGCTGCGACCGCACCGAGTAGAATGACGCATCACGAAGCGGCCGCCGGCCGCGGGCAATCCCCCCACTGGAGCAGGCATGGCCTGGAACATCCCCGGCAAGAACAAGGACGACGATTCCGGCAAGAGCCCGCGGCCACAGTGGAGGCCGCGTCGCGGCAACGACGATGGCATCGCTGAGCTGCTTGAACGTCTGCGCAGCAAGCTCGACGACGGCGGCGGCGGTTCGCTGCGCTGGATCGGCCTGCTGCTGGCGCTGTGGCTGATCTTCAACTGCTTTGTGCTGATCGCCGAACAGCAGCGCGGTGTGGTGCTGCGCTTCGGCCAGTTCTCGCGGGTGCTGCAGCCCGGTCCGCATCTCAAATTGCCGTGGCCGATCGAAAACGTCACCAAGGTCAATGCCACCCAGAGCCAGGCCTTCAGCGATTCGGTGCCGGTGCTCACCCGCGACGGCAATATCGTCACTGTCGAGCTCAACGTGCAGTACCGGGTCAACGATCCGCAGCTGTTTTTGTTCGGCACCCGCGATGCCAAACAGGTGCTCGAGCAGGCGGCGCTGAGCTCGGTGCGCGAGCAGGTCGGGCGCAGCGATCTCGACACCGTGCTGCGCGCGCGCGGCGTGCTTACCGACGCGGTGCGCAAGGGCTTGCAGGTCTCGCTCAACGCCTACCGCACCGGCTTGATCGTCAGCGAGCTCAATCTGCAGAACGCGCGTCCGCCCGACGAGGTCAAGGACGCCTTCGACGAGGCTCAGCGCGCGAGCGCCGACAAGCAGACCGCGATCAATCAGGCGCAGGCCTACGCCGCCGATGTGGTGCCGAGGGCGCGCGGCGACGCCGCCAGCCTGCGCGCGGCCGCGATCGGTTTCCGCACCTCCGCCATCGCGCGCTCCACCGGCGACGCCGAGCGCTTCACCCTGCTGCAGCAGCAGTACGCCGCCGCGCCGGAGGTCACCCGCAAGCGCCTGTGGCTGGAAACCGTGCAGCAGGTGCTGGCCGAAAACCGCAAAGTGATCGGCGGCGACGGCCGGCAGGTGATCTATGTGCCGATGGCCGATGCCGGGAGCGCACGCACGTCCAGCACGTTGCCGATGCCAGCGCTGAGCGCCGACCTGATCGCGCCCGCCGTCACTGCCACGCCCGCCCGCGACGACCTGCGCCCGGCGCGCAATCCGCGTTCGGGCAACGAGGAGGCCATGCCATGAGATTCAATCTGATCACCTTGATTGCCATCGCCGCGCTGCTGATGCTGCTGCTGGGTTCGATGTACGTGGTACGCGAGGGTCAGTCGGCGATCGTGCTCAACCTCGGTCGCGTGACCCAGTGGGACGTCGACCCCGGGCTGCACTTCAAGGTGCCCTTGATTGAAAGCGCGCGCGTGTTCGACCGCCGCCTGCAGGTCATCAATGCCGAGCCCGAGCGTTATCTCACTTCCGACCGTCAGGACGTCAGCCTCGACTTCTTCGCGATCGGCCAGATCGTCGATCTGCGTGCGTTCTATCGCGCCACCGGCGGCGACGAAGAGGTCGCCGTGCAGCGGCTCGCGCCGATCATCAAGAACTCGCTGACCGGCGAGATCAACTCGCGCACGTTGCGCGAAGTGGTGTCCGGCGATCGTTCGCAGGTGGTGCGTGACCAGATCGTCGCGATCAATGCCGGTGCGAAGACGCTCGGGGTGAAGATCGCCGACATCCGCATCAAGCGCATCGACCTGCCGCAGGACAGCAATGTGCTGACCTCGGTCTACAACCAGATGCGCTCGCAGCGCCTGCAGGTGGCCAGCCAGTTGCGCGCCGAAGGCGTCGAACAAGGCCAGACCATCCGCTCCAAGGCCGATGCCGACAAGACCGTGATCGTCGCCGAGGCCGAGCGCGACGCGCAAAAGCTGCGCGGCGAAGGCGACGCGGAGGCCGCCAAGATCTACGCCGCCGCCTACGGCAGCGACCCGGGCTTCTATGCGTTCCACCGCAGCCTCGAGGCCTACCGCCAATCTTTCGCCGACGGCCAGAGCGTGATCGTGTTGGACAATAACGACCCGTTTCTGCAGTACATGCGCAGCGAGCGATAACCCGGCCGGCAAACTCGCGCCGCTGCGGCGCGGCTGATGCGCTGCCTGTAGGAGCGGCCCATGGCCGCAATGGGTTCGCCGGAGAGCAATCGCGCCCATGGGGCGCTCCTACACGTTGAGGGAGTTCGAGATGGGTCAGTCAGTGGTGGTGTTGGGTGCCCAGTGGGGCGACGAGGGCAAGGGCAAGATCGTCGACCTGCTGACCACCGACATCGGCGCGGTGGTGCGCTTTCAGGGCGGCCACAACGCCGGCCACACCCTGGTGATCGGCGGCAAGAAGACGGTGCTGCATTTGATCCCGTCGGGCATCCTGCGCGACGACGCGCTGTGCCTGATCGGCAACGGCGTGGTGCTCAGTCCGGCGGCATTGCAAAAGGAAATCGGCGAACTCGAAGCCAACGGCGTCGAAGTGCGCAGCCGGCTCAAGATCAGCCCGGCCACGCCCTTGATCATGCCCTATCACATCGCGCTCGATCAGGCGCGCGAGCGCAAGGCCGGCGGCAAGGCGATCGGCACCACCGGTCGCGGCATCGGCCCGGCTTACGAGGACAAGGTCGCGCGCCGCGGCATCCGCGTCGCCGACCTGCACTATCCCGAGCAGCTCGCCGAGCTACTGCGCACAGCACTCGATTATCACAACTTTGTGCTGACCAACTATCTCGGCGTCGATGCGGTCGATTTCCAGCAGACCCTCGACGAGGCGCTGGCATTCGGCGAATACGTGCGGCCGATGGTGTCCGATGTCGCTGGGATCCTTCACGACCTGCGCAAACACGGCAAGAAGGTGTTGTTCGAAGGCGCGCAAGGGGCCTTGCTCGACATCGACCACGGCACCTATCCCTACGTCACCTCATCCAACACCACCGTCGGCGGCGCGCTCGCCGGCACCGGCGTCGGCGCGGATGCGATCGACTACGTGCTCGGTATCGCCAAAGCCTATGCGACCCGCGTCGGCGGCGGCCCGTTCCCGACCGAACTCGACGACGCCACTGGCCAAGCGCTGCGCGACAAGGGCCAGGAATACGGTGCCACCACCGGCCGCCCACGCCGCTGCGGCTGGATCGACCTGGTGGCGCTCAAACGCGCGGTCGCCATCAATGGCATCACCGGCCTGTGCATCACCAAGCTCGACGTGCTCGACGGCATGCGCAAGCTGAAGATCTGCATCGCCTACGAATACCGCGGCAAGCGCACCGAATATGCGCCGCTCGACGCCGCCGGCTGGGACGAATGCACGCCGGTCTATCTCGAGTTCCCCGGCTGGGACGAGGACACCCACGGCATCACCGTGTGGGACAGACTCCCCGCCGCCGCGCGCGCCTATCTGCGCGCGCTCGAAGAACTCGCCGGCTGCCCGATCGCGATCGTCAGCACCGGCCCCGACCGCGACGCCAACATCGTGCTGCGGGATCCGTTTGTGTGAGTGATGCAGGGCATCGATCAAACGATGCCGATGCTCACACCACATCCGGCTCGCTGAATGCCTCGATCTCGCCTTTGAACGCCGCCACCGGCACGCAGCTGCAGAAGATGTTCTTGTCGCCGTAAACGTTGTCGACGCGCGCGACCGGCGGCCAGTACTTGTGCTGTTTCAGCGACGGCAGCGGGAACGCCGCGAGCTCGCGCGGGTAGTCGTGGGTCCACGCGCTGGCGGCGACCATGGTCGCGGTGTGCGGCGCGTGCTTGAGCGGGTTGTCGTCGCGGTCGAGCGTGCCGGCCTCGATCGCGCGGATCTCGTCGCGGATCTGGATCATCGCGTCGATGAAGCGGTCGAGCTCGTGCTGCGACTCGCTCTCGGTCGGCTCCACCATCAGCGTGCCGGCCACCGGAAAGCTCAGCGTTGGGGCGTGGAAGCCGAAGTCGATCAGGCGCTTGGCGACGTCCTCGGCGCCGATGCCGGTGGCGTCCTTGATTGGTCGCAGATCGAGGATGCATTCGTGCGCGACCAGGCGGTTGCGGCCGGTGTACAGGGTCTTGTAGTGATCGGCCAGACGCGTGGCGATGTAATTGGCGTTGAGCAGCGCGACCTGGGTGGCCTTGCGCAGCCCGGCGGTGCCCATCAGGGTGATGTACATCCAGCTGATCGGCAGGATGGAGGCGGAGCCGAAGCGCGCTGCCGACACCATGCCGACAGCATGCGCGGAAGCACCCTCATCCGCCCTTCGGGCACCTTCTCCCGAGGGGAGAAGGGATACGGACGGCAAAAACGGCGCGAGGTGCGCCTTGACCGCGCACGGCCCGACGCCGGGGCCGCCGCCGCCGTGCGGAATGCAAAAGGTCTTGTGCAGGTTGAGGTGCGACACGTCGCTGCCCCAATGGCCGGGCTTGGCGACGCCGACGAGGGCATTCATATTGGCGCCGTCGGTGTACACCTGTCCGCGGTGCTGATGGACGATCGCGCAGATGTCGACGATGTCTTCCTCGAACACGCCGTGCGTGGACGGGTAGGTGATCATCAGCGCGGCGAGGCGATCGCTGAACTTGTCGGCCTTGGCGCGGATGTCGTCGATGTCGACGTTGCCGTTGGCATCGCATTTGGTCACCACGACGGTCATGCCGCACATCTGCGCCGAAGCCGGATTGGTGCCATGCGCGGATTCGGGGATCAGGCAGATGTCGCGATGGCCCTCGTTGCGCGAACGGTGGTAGGCGCGGATCGCCAACAAGCCGGCGTACTCGCCCTGCGCGCCGGAGTTGGGTTGCAGACTGACCGCATCGTAGCCGGTGCATTCGACCAGCATCGCTTCGAGCTCATGGATGAGTTGCACGTAGCCCTGCGTCTGCTCGACGGGCGCGAGCGGGTGGATATTGGCGAACTCCGGCCACGTCACCGGGAGCATTTCGGCGGTGGCGTTGAGCTTCATCGTGCAGCTGCCGAGCGGGATCATCGTGCGATCCATCGCCAGGTCCTTGTCGGCCAGCGCGCGCAGGTAGCGCAGCAGTTCGTGCTCGCTGTGGTGAGTATTGAACACCGGGTGCTGCAAAAAGGTCGAGGTGCGCGCGAGCGATGCCGGCAGCGCATCGGACGTGGCAGCGTCGAGCGCATCGATGCCGGTCGCGCCATTGCCAACCAGGCCGATGCCGAACACGCCGGCGATGCGGATCAGGTCGTCGCGAGTGGTGGTTTCGTCGAGGCTGATGCCGACGCTGGCGGCGTCGATCGCGCGCAGGTTGAGCTGCGCGCTGGCGGCGCGCGCGTGCAGCGCGGCGGCGTCGATGCCGGTGACCTGCAGGGTGTCGAAGAACCCATCGCCGACCTGCACGCCACCGCTGCGCAGCGCGGCGGCGAGGATCGCGGCAAGCCGATGGGTGCGTCGCGCGATGCGGATCAGGCCGTCGGGGCCGTGATAGACCGCGTACATGCTCGCCATTACCGCCAGCAGCACCTGCGCGGTGCAGATGTTGCTAGTGGCTTTTTCGCGGCGGATGTGCTGCTCGCGGGTTTGCAAGGTGAGCCGGTACGCGGGCTTGCCCTCGGCGTCGATCGACAGGCCGATCAGCCGGCCCGGCATCGAGCGCTTGTAGGCGTCGCGGCAGGCCATGAATGCCGCGTGCGGACCGCCGAAACCGAACGGCACGCCGAAGCGCTGCGAGTTGCCGACGACGATGTCGGCGCCCCACTCGCCGGGGGCCCGGATCAGGGTCAGCGCGAGCAGGTCGGTGGCGACCGCGACCACGCCGCCGCGCGCATGCACGGCGATGGTGGTCGCGGCATGGTCGCCGATGCGGCCGAAGGTATCCGGATACTGCAGCAGTACGCCGAAGCTGTCGACGCCAGCGGCATCGGCCGCGGTGCCGATGTGCAGGTCGATGCCCAAACCGCCCGCGCGCGTGCGCAGCACGGCGAGGGTCTGCGGATGCACGGTGTCGGCAACGTAGAACACATTGGACTTCGATTTCGCCATACGCTTGGCCAGGGTCATCGCCTCGGCGGCGGCGGTCGCCTCGTCGAGCAGCGAGGCATTGGCGATCTCCATACCGGTCAGCTCGGCGACCATGGTCTGGAAGTTGATCAGCGCCTCCATGCGGCCCTGCGAAATCTCGGCCTGGTAGGGCGTGTACGCGGTGTACCAGGCGGGGTTTTCGAGCAGGTTGCGTAGGATCACATTGGGCGTGTGGGTGCCGTAATAGCCCTGGCCGATGAAGCTGCGAAACACCTGGTTGCGATCGGCGATCGCGCGGATCTTCGCCAGCGCCTCGACCTCGGTAATCGCCTCGGGCAATGCCAGCTTGGCTGTCGACTTGATCCGCGCCGGCACGATCGCGTCGGTCATCGCCTCGAGCGAGTCGTGGCCGATCACGCCGAGCATGTGCGCGATCTCGGCGTCGTTGGGGCCGATGTGGCGCTCGACGAAGGCCGAGTGGTGTTCGAGATCGCGAAGCGAGATGGCGCAGTGCGAGGACGTGGCGTGCGGCTGGGGCATAAGGACACTCGGCAGGGCAGGGCGGGGCATCGCGGCTGCGATGTGGGTCGGGATGTTGTCATTCGACGCTGCCGTGCTGTCGTTCGACATCCCCGCGTTCGCGGGAATGACGGCAACGGCGCAGCGACACCGAAACGTCCCTTGCGCGCCCCTCTGTCCTTTTGCCTGAGAGTTTGGCGGCGCTAGCGTCGCAGATGGCGGCGCGCAGCACTGCTTGCCCCTTCGGCGCCGGTGGGCTGCGGGTCACGGCAGCGGCCAGTCTCTCCAGAGTGTTGTGGCACATGGCGGTCTGCGGCCTGAGCGATTACGGGCGTTTGCGCCTTCGGCAGCGGGCCATGCCGTCAGGCCTGGTCCGCTTCTCCCACTATGTGCTGCGTGGCGATTATAGCCCGCGCGTGCGGTGAGCATGGCGGCGATCCAGCGCCGTAACCCGGCGGCGGCGAGATCATGCAGGCCGCAGATTTGTTTGCGCGTGCGCCCGCGGCAGCGGTCATGGTCGGCCGGGTCAGGCACTCGCTGCGGTGGCCGCTTGCGTCTGCCGAAGCCAGTCATCTCAAGTCGAGAGCGGCATGCGCGGCGTACCATATTGCGCTCACGCATCGCTGCTGCACTGACCGCATGCGATCGACTTCGGAGCATCCATGCCGACTTCCACTATCTCGACTCGCCGCCTCGCACTGCTGCTCGGCGGGCTGGCGATGTTTGGGCCGTTCTCGATCGACATGATCTTTCCGGCGTTTCCGCAGATCGGCGCACAGTTCGCGGCCGACAAGATCGCGATGCAGCAGACCATCAGCGCCTACCTGTTCGCGTATGCGGCGATGAGCATGGCGCACGGGCCGCTGTCGGACGCCTTGGGGCGCAAGGGCGTGATCGTGATCGGGTTGTGCGTGTTCGCGCTGGCCTCGGTGGGCTGCGCGTTGGCGACCGACCTGCCGATGCTGCTCGCATTCCGTGTACTGCAGGGGCTGTCGGCCGGAGTGGGATTGATCGTTGGCCGCGCGCTGATCCGCGATGTGCTGCACGGCGACGATGCGCAGCGGCTGATGAGCCAGGTCTCGGTGGTGTTCGGCATCGCGCCGGCGATCGCGCCGATCGTTGGCGGCTGGCTGCTCGGCTGGGCACGCTGGCCGGGGATCTTCTGGTTTCTGGTTGGGGTTTCGCTGCTGCTGATCGTTGCGACGGTGTTCTGGTTGCCGGAGACCCATCCGCCGCGCAACCGCACCGCACTCAGGCCGCGCGCGCTGCTGCGCGACTACATCGCGGTCTTCGCCAATGCGCGCTTCCAGCGTCTGGCGGCGGCGGCGGCGTTCAATTTTGCCGCGCTGTTTTTGTATATCGCATCGGCACCGGCGTTCGTGCTCGATTACCTGCACTTGAACGAGCGTCAGTTCGGATGGTTTTTCGTGCCGATGATCGGCGGCATGATGCTCGGCTCATTCATGTCGGGCCGCGCGGCTGGGCGCATTAGCGGCGCGCGGCTGTCGGCGATCGGTTTTGCCTGCTGCGGCGCCGCGGTCGCCGGCAATGTCGCCTACACCGCGCTGGCCCCGGCGCTGGCGCTGCCGTGGGCGGTGCTGCCGATCATACTCAACGCGTTCGGCGTCGCGCTGGTGTTTCCGATCCTGACCCTATCGATCCTCGACATGTACCCGCGCCAGCGCGGCTCGGCATCGTCATTGCAGGCATTTACCAGTTTAGTCGTCAATGCGCTGATCGCCGGTGTGTTGTCGCCGCTGCTCAGCGATCGCCCGCTGTACCTCGCGCTGGGTGCGGCGGTGTTCGCGTTGGCCGGATGGCTGTTCTGGCGCTGGGAGATCCGGCGTGGGCATCGCGTGCCAGAAGTGCCGGAACAGGCCGCGGCGCTGGAGCTGACCGAGCGGATGTAGTTGGGCGGCCGCTGACCAATGCCTGGCCCGTCCCCAGCGCAAGCCGGCAGTCGGATCGCGTGGAGATGCCTAGGCCATCGCCGCAGCAGGTCAGGTCGCCGACGGCGGCCCTGTAAACTCGCGCATGATGCAGCGCGGCCATCTGCTGGCGGCGACACCGGCATAAAGTGCAGACGATCATCAAAAGCCCGCGCCATGACCAATGACATCGCCGAGCGGCCCGCGGTTCGTCTCGACCTGTGGCTGTGGGTCGCGCGCTTTTTTCGTACGCGGGCGCTGGCAAAGATCGCCATCGACACCGGCAAGATCGATGTCGGCGGGCAGCGCGCCAAGCCCTCGCGCAGCGTGCGTGGCGGCGATGCGCTGCGCATCGTACGCGGCGAAGAGACCTTCGAGGTGGAGGTGGTTGCCGTCAGCGGTGCACGCGGGCCGGCAGCGGTGGCGCAAGCGCTGTACCGCGAGTCGGAGGCATCGCGCATCGCGCGCGAGCAGTGCCGCCTCGACGCGCGCGCCGCGCGTGCCGGCTATCGGGCACCGCAGACCAAGCCGGACAAACGCGCACGCCGGCTGATCCACGCGCTCGGCGATATCGACGCGACATGAACAGCGTTGAACCTCAGCGGCTGGTCGCATGATTTACGACGGCGCAGGCGGGCGTTGTAGCCGACATCCCGGGTCAGGTGTCGAGTCTTACTCATGAATCGGGTGATCTTGCAAAAGACATGGCCGATAATTATTCGGCCATGTGGGGAGTTACTGGTGCGGGGTTTGAGCCGCAGTAAGGTGGGCGCTGCACTGGCATTTGAGGCGGCCGAGAGATTCCTGCCCTGGCGCAAGTACTGGCTTCTGCGTTGCATGCGGCGATCAAAAAAGCCAGCCACCCTGGGAGGTGGCTGGCGACATCAATAAAACCGTTGAAAGCCAATAATAGCTATCAGGTTGCCGACGCCATCGGCTGGTCGGTGGCGCTGCTGCCCTTCGGACGATCGTCGCTCGCTGTATCCAGACCGACCGCCTTTGCGACGCCGGCGCCGTAAGCCGGATCGCATTTGGCGAACAGCGCGATCTGGCGGCGCTTGATCTCGTCCGGCACGCCCTGCATCGCGGCGGCGATGTTGTCGAACAGGCGTTGCTTTTGTTCGGCATTGAACAGGCGGAACAGGTTGCCGGGCTGGGTGGTGTCGTCGTTGCCGTCGCGATGGTTGTAGCGATCGGCGTCGCCGTGCAGCGGCAGCGCAGGCTCGGCAAAGCGCTTGTTTTCCTTCGGGCCGCTGAACGAATTCGGCTCGTAATAGGCGTCCGGGTTCGACACGTTGTTGTCGAAGAAACGCATCGGCCCGTCCTTGTGGTAGTGGTGCACCGGGCAGCGCGGGGCGTTGACCGGCAAGGCTTCGTAATGCGTGCCGAGGCGGTAACGGTGCGCGTCGGCGTAGGCGAAGATCCGTGCTTGCAGCATCTTGTCGGGCGAGAAGCCGATGCCGGGCACGATGTTGTTGGGCTGGAACGCGGCTTGTTCGATCTCGGCGAAGTAGTTGTCCGGATTGCGGTTCAACTCCATCGTGCCGACGTCGATCATCGGGAAGTCGCCGTGCGGCCAGACCTTGGTCAGGTCGAAGGGGTTCCAGCCGGTGCGGTTGGACCATTCCTCGGCCTGGGCTTCGGTCATGACCTGCACCTGGAACTTCCACTTCGGGAAGTCGCCCTTTTCGATCGCGCCGAACAGATCCTCTTGGGTCGATTCGCGGGTCTTGCCGACCACACCCGACGCCTCGGCATTGGTCCAGTGCTTGTGGCCCTGCTGGGTCTTGAAGTGGAACTTGACCCACACCCGCTCACCTTGGTCGTTGATCAGGCTGTAGGTGTGCGAGCCGTAGCCGTTGACGTTGCGCACCCCGACCGGCAGGCCGCGGTCGGACATCAGGATCGTCACCTGGTGCAGCGATTCCGGCGACAGCGACCAGAAGTCCCACATCGCGGTCGGCGAGCGCAGGTTGGTCCTCGGATGGCGCTTCTGCGTGTGGATGAAGTCGGGGAACTTGTACGGGTCGCGCACGAAGAACACCGGCGTGTTGTTGCCGACCAGGTCCCAGTTTCCTTCCTCGGTATAGAACTTGATCGCGAAGCCGCGCACGTCGCGCTCGGCGTCGGCGGCGCCGAGTTCGCCGGCGACGGTCGAGAAGCGGATGACCAGATCGGTCTTGGCGCCTGGCTGCAAGGCTTTTGCTTTGGTGTATTTGGAAATGTCGCCGGTGATGGTCAAGGTGCCGTAGGCGCCCCAGCCTTTGGCGTGCACCGGGCGCTCGGGGATGCGCTCGCGGTTCTGGTGCGCAAGCTTCTCGATCAGCTGGTAGTCCTGCAGCAGCAGCGGACCGCGGGGACCTGCGGTCAGCGAATTCTGGTTGTCGGCGATCGGATTGCCGGCGGTAGTGGTCTGCACCTCGCCCGAATAGTGGGGATGGTTGACAGGTTGCTTGCTCATCGCTGGCTCCAGGTTGGGTGTCCGAGTAATTTACGCTGTGAGGATGACGATAGGAAATCGAAGGATGCGAGGATTTTGATAGGTTTTGACTATTGGCAGGATGTTTTTCAACGCCCTGCTAACTGCTGAATACGTCGAACAACAGTTTGAGATTCAACATCACGATCACCGTCGCGATCGCCCAGGCCGTGCGTCCCAGCCAAGCTGGTGTGACAAACACGCCCATCTTGCGTCGGTCCGAGACGAAGCGCACCAGCGGGATCACCGCAAAAGGCAGCTGCATCGACAGCAATACCTGGCTCAGCACCAGCAACTTGGCGGTGCCGTGTTCGCCGTAGATCGCGGTGACAAAGACCACCGGCACGATTGCGATGCCGCGCGTGACCAGCCGCCGCGCCCACGGCGCGATGCGCAGGTGCAGGAAGCCTTCCATCACGATCTGTCCGGCGAGCGTCGCGGTGACCGTGGAGTTGACGCCTGAGGCAAGCAATGCCACCGCAAACAGCGTCGATGCGATGCCGACGCCAAGCATTGGCGCGAGCAGCTGGTGCGCCTGCTCGATCTCGACCACGTCGGTGCGCCCGGCGGTGTGGAACACCGCAGCCGCGGTGATCAGGATCGCGGCGTTGACAAACAGCGCCAGCATCAGCGCGATGGTGCTGTCGGTCACCGCCCAACGCAGCGCGGATCGGCGGCCGGCGTCGGTGCGCTCGTAGGCGCGCGTCTGCACGATCGACGAATGCAGGTACAAGTTATGCGGCATCACCGTCGCGCCGATGATGCCGATCGCGATGTACAGCGCTTCCGGGTTGGTGATCACGCCGGCCTGCGGCACGAAACCCGCCAGCACATCGCCGATCACCGGTGCCGACAGCAACATCTGCACCGCGAAGCAACCGAAGATGATCAATAGCAGCGCGATCACGAACGCCTCCAGCGAGCGGAAGCCGCGGCGCATCAGCATCAGGATCAAAAACACGTCCAGCGCGGTCAGCACCGCGCCGACCATCAACGGAATGCCGAACAGCAGATTCAGCGCGATCGCGGTACCGATCACCTCGGCAAGGTCGCAGGCAATGATCGCCGCCTCGCAGGCGACCCACAGCATGAAATTGACCGGTCTGGAGTAGTGCGCGCGGCAGGCCTGCGCGAGGTCGAACCCGGTGGCGATGCCCAGGCGCGCGGCGAGCGCCTGCAGCACGATCGCCATCAGATTGGACAGCAGGATCACCGACAGCAACAAGTAGCCGAACTTGGAGCCGCCAGCGAGATCGGTGGCCCAGTTGCCGGGGTCCATGTAGCCGACCGAGACCATGTAGCCGGGACCGGCAAAAGCCAGCAAGCGGCGCATCCAGATGCCCGACGTCGGTACCGGCACGCTGGCGTTGAGCTCGCCGAGGCTGCGCACGCGCGGCGCGCGATCGCGCTGCGCATAGGCAGCCGCAGCGGTGGACAGGTTGTCGATGTGTTCGGACATATGCGGCGCGAGGTCTGAGGCTGGGAGGGTGTTTGCAGCGGGCAGATTCAATATAGCAAATGCTATGCTATAAAGCATAGGCAAGCATAGGCTGCGCGTCGACTGCCGCATTCGTGGACAATCGGCCATTGCGATCACGCACCGACCACAGCTGGGCAGGCAACACGATGGTGAGACGTGCCGGACCGGCAGACAAAAGGCGCGCGGCGGTGGTGCTGGTCGATGCCGACGTGCAGGTCGAAAGCTTCCGCCAGGTGCGCGAGGCGCGGCGTTCGGAGCTGGCTGAAGATTACGTCGAAATGATCTCCGACCTGCTCGCGCACGGCGGTGAGGCACGGCAGGTCGACATCGCCGCGCGTCTCGGCGTGGCCCAGCCGACGGTCGCGAAAATGCTCAAGCGGCTGGTGCGCGACGGTCTAGTAATTCAGAAACCGTACCGCGGCGTGTTTCTCAGCGAGGCCGGCGAGCAGCTCGCCACCGCGAGCCGCGAGCGTCACCAGACCGTCGAGGCGTTTCTGCTGGCGCTCGGGGTACCGCTGGAAGTCGCGCGTCGCGATTCCGAAGGCATGGAGCATCACGTCAGCGAGGAAACGCTCGCGGTGTTTGCGGCGTTCATCGCCAAGGCAAAGGCTGCGCGGTGAATGCGCACGTCGGCGCGATGACAATGACCGACGCCAGCGTTGACGAGCGCTGGATGCGTCACGCGCTGCAGCTGGCCGATCGCGCCGAGCGCGAGGACGACGAGATCCCGGTCGGCGCGGTCATCGTCGACGCCGATGGTCGCGTCGTCGGCGAAGGCTGGAACCGCAACATCGCCGAACACGATCCGACCGCGCACGCCGAAATCGTCGCGATGCGCATCGCCGGCATGCGCTTGGGCAATCACCGGCTGATCGGCTGCACGCTGTACGTGACCCTCGAACCTTGCGCGATGTGCGCGATGGCGATGGTGCACGCGCGCATCGCGCGCATGGTGTTTGCCGCCAGCGATCCGAAGACCGGCGCTGCCGGTAGCGTGTTCGACCTGATCGCCGACCCGCGCCACAACCACCGCGTGCAGGTCACCGGCGGCGTGCTGGCCGATGGCGCAGGCACGCGACTGCGCGACTACTTTCGGCGCAAGCGCGGCAAATCTCCGGCGGAGTAGGACGCCACGACGGTGGCTTCAGCCACGCCGCCGCTGCGCGCGCGCATGCGCGTGGTCCATCTCGTTGTCGATCGCAGCCACCGCCATCGACGACTCGCGCGCCAGCAGCAGGCTTGCCGCGAGCATCGCCAGCACGCCGAGCGCCGCGAGCGCGGTCGGCAACGTACCGAAGCGGTAGCCGAAGAACGCATCGCCAGCGACCGTCAGGCTGGTGCCGACGAAGCAGCTGATCGCCACGTACAGCAACAGGCTGCCGCGCAGCACCATGCGGCTGCGGCGTCGCTGCAGCAACAGCAGGGTTTCGATCAGACCGCCTTCGCCGTCGTCGGTTGCGTCTTCGAGCTCCTTCACCAGCGCGCGGGCGCGGTCGATGATGCGCGCCAGCCGGGTGTTGGCCGACACCAGCAGTGACGCGGTCGCGGTCAGGAAGAACGCCGGCGCGAGCATCGCGGTGAGCACGGCGTAGTGGGTGCTGGCGGGGTCTGGCATCGGAGTCGGTATCGAAGGCGCTGCGTTATCATGCCGCGCCGCGAGCGATCCGCAAGCGGCTGCGCCGACCGCGCGCCGGTTTGTCGCTCGCCGCCACGCCGTTCCAGCATCGGAGAGCGCAACCATGACAGACGATTCCGCCAGCGACGGCAGATTGATCTGGATCGACCTGGAGATGACCGGCCTCGACACCGACTGCGACGGCATCCTCGAGATCGCGACCGTCGTCACCGACGCGCAGCTACAGGTGCTTGCCGAAGGCCCGGAGCTTGCGATCGCCCATCCGCTGGCAACGCTACAGGCAATGGACGAGTGGAACCGCAAGCAGCACGGCGGTTCAGGGCTGTGGACGCGGGTGCTGGAGCAGGGCGTGTCGATGGCCGAGGCCGAGGCGCGCACGCTGGCGTTTCTGCAGGCTTGGCTCGGACCGCGCCAGTCGCCGATGTGCGGCAATTCGATCTGTCAGGACCGGCGCTTTCTGCATCGGCAGATGCCGTCGCTGGAAAAGTATTTCCACTACCGCAATCTCGACGTCAGCACCCTTAAGGAACTGGCGCGACGCTGGGCGCCGGACGTGCTCGACGGCGTGCGCAAGGAGTCTGCGCATACCGCACTGAGCGATGTGCGCGATTCGATCGCGGAGCTCCGGCACTATCGCGCGGCGATGGGCGTGTTCGCGGCGGCGAGCCCAGATCAGGCCTAAGAGTCTGTTCACGATCTTAAAAATCAGCCCGCCAAGCCCGCGAAGCACGGCATCCGTGCACAGGTATTTTTGCGTTCTTGACGTCTTTTGCGGACAGGGTGATCGCTCAAATCGAGACCGTGAACAGGCGCTTAGAGGTTCCCTTAAGGCTTGCGCGGCGATCACCGAACCCAAGGGCCGTGCGACCCTGAGGATCGGCGATGCTGCCGACAGGCCTCGGATCTTCGCGGGCCTTCAACCAATACATCCGTATGGACCGGCGGCACGATCGGCGGAAGGCGCAACGCCAAGGACATCGGTGAGCGGCTGATAACGGCATGGTGATCGCACCACGGCGCGCGGGGAGTGTTTATACCGCTGTGCGCGGGGTCAATGCCGTGCTAAACATTTCGTGAAGGTCGTATTCGTCGCCTACGAGACCGCCGGCGGGGTCATTTGGTCCATCGAAGCCCCTGACGGCACGCGATAAGTCTGCATCGCTTTGATGGGTTCGCCCAGCTGTAGGCGGATGCGGTTGTGGCGGCAGCGCACGCTGCCGCCGTAGGCCAGGGCGCGGCCGGCCAAGGTGTCGACGGCGCGCGCCACGGTGCCCGACGTCAGCACGCGGTCGCGGTCGAGCAGTGAGACGC
>JBOHYD010000008.1:0-4631 GCA_050737635.1 Luteimonas sp.
TCGTCAAGTTCCTCCAGCGTGGCGACCACCGGCAAGCGGCCGACGAACTCCGGGATCAGGCCAAACTTGATCAGGTCCTCGGGCTCGACGTCGGCCAGCACCTTGCCGATCTCGGTCTTGCGCTCGCTGCTCTTGAGTTTGGCACCGAAGCCAATGCCGCTGGATTCGGTGCTGCGCTGCTGGATGATCTTGTCGAGGCCGGCGAACGCGCCGCCGACGATGAACAGGATGTTGCGGGTGTCGACCTGCAGGAACTCCTGCTGCGGATGTTTGCGGCCGCCCTGCGGCGGCACGCTGGCGATGGTGCCCTCGATCAGCTTCAGCAGCGCCTGCTGCACGCCTTCGCCGGACACGTCGCGGGTGATCGACGGGTTTTCGCTCTTGCGCGAGATCTTGTCGATCTCGTCGATGTAGACGATGCCGGCTTGCGCCTTCTCGACGTCGTAGTCGCACTTCTGCAGTAACTTTTGGATGATGTTCTCGACGTCTTCGCCGACGTAGCCGGCTTCGGTCAGCGTGGTCGCGTCGGCCATCGTGAACGGCACGTTGAGCAGGCGCGCCAAGGTCTCGGCGAGCAAGGTCTTGCCCGAGCCGGTCGGGCCGACCAGCAGGATGTTGGATTTGGCCAGCTCGACGTCGTCGTTCTTCTGCCGGCTCTCGATGCGCTTGTAATGGTTGTACACCGCAACGGCCAGCGTGCGCTTGGCGCGCTTCTGGCCGATCACGTACTGGTCGAGGACGTCCAGAATCTCCTTCGGCTTGGGCAGATTGCTGCGCGCGGACTGCGCCTTTTCCTCGAGCTCCTCGCGGATGATGTCGTTGCACAGTTCGACGCACTCGTCGCAGATGAACACGCTCGGGCCGGCGATGAGCTTGCGCACCTCATGCTGACTCTTTCCGCAGAAAGAGCAGTAGAGGATCTTGGTACTGTCGCCGGAACGGCTCGGACGGTCTTCGCTCATGCCTTGGTCGATCTGCGCTACTGGTTACGTTTCGAGAATAGCATAGCGTCCAGCCCCGCTATTTCGGGGTCGGAACGGCACATGCGCCATAAAAATCAGCTACTTACGCCGGCCGGATCGAGTCTTCCGGGCGACGCTCGAGCACTTCGTCGACCAGCCCGTAGTCGCGGGCGGCAGCGGCGCTCTTGAAGTTGTCGCGCTCGGTATCGTGCGCGATGGTCTCCAGCGACTGTCCGGTGTGCTTGGCGAGGATTTCGTTGAGGCGCTGGCGCAGCGCGAGGATCTCGCGGGCCTGGATCTCGATATCGCTCGCCTGACCCTGCGATCCGCCGGACGGCTGGTGGATCATCACCCGCGAGTTGGGCAGCGCGTAACGCTTGCCCGGCGCGCCGGAGGCCAGCAGCAGCGCGCCCATGCTCGCCGCCTGGCCGATGCAGATGGTGCTGACGTCGGGCTTGATGAACTGCATGGTGTCGTAGATCGACATGCCGGCGGTGACCACGCCGCCGGGCGAGTTGATGTACAGGCTGATGTCCTTCTCGGGATTCTCGGCTTCGAGAAACAGCATCTGCGCGACGATCACGTTGGCGACGTGGTCGTCGACGCCGCCGACCAGAAAGATCACCCGCTCCTTGAGCAGCCGTGAGTAGATGTCGTAGGCACGCTCGCCGCGGCTGGTCTGTTCGACCACCATCGGGACGAGGTTGAGTGCCTTGGTCAGGTTGCTGCTCATGGTGCTGATTTCCGGTTGGATTGCCTGTCCTGCAGCGCGATGCCTCAGGCCTGCGAGCCGATGGCGTCCTGGAACGACATCGTCTTGTCGGTGTGCTGGGCGCGCTCGGCGATCCAGTCGATCACCTGCTCCTCCATCACCCGGTTCTGCAGTCCCGACATGAGCTGGGGATCGTTGCGGTACAACGCAATGACCTGTTCGGGCTCTTCATAGGTCGAGGCGATCAGGCGCATGGTTTCGTTCAAGCGCTTCGGTTCCAGGCGCAGGTCATTGCGACGCGCGACCTCGCCGACCAGCAGGCCGACGACCACGCGCTTGCGCGCCGGCACCATAAAACCGAGGTAGGCGTCATCCGCGGCAGTGATCGTGCGCCCCTGCTGCGCTGCCTGCTGGGTGGCCTGCTGGACCATCGCGCGCGCTTCGTTCTCGACCAGCCGCGGCGGCATCTCGAGGTCGGCATAGGCCGCGATCAGCTGCTCGCCGACTTCGCGGCGCAGGCGGTTCATCAGCGCGCCCTTGAGCTCGCGTTCGAGATTGCTGCGGATATCGGCATGGAACTGCTCCATCTCGCCGCTCTTGACGCCGAAGCTGCGGATGAAGCCGGCATCCACCTCGGGCAGCACCGGCTCGGATACCTGCTCGGCCTTCAGATGCACCTGCGCGGTCTTGCCGGCCAGCTGCGGCACGCGCCAGTCGGCCGGAAAGCTGACTTCGAGCGATTTTTCTTCATCCGTGGACAATCCGATCAGCGCGTTCTCGACCTCGAGGTACATGCCGCCCGAACCGATCACGGCGACGCCGCGTTCGCTGCCTTCGGCCGGCAAACGCTCATCGCCCGCGCCTTCCGTGCGAACCAGCGACCAGGTCTCGACGTCGACCGCATCGCCGGCCTGCGCCGGACGCGTGACCGCGGTCCAGCTGCGGCGCTGCAGGCGCAGGTTTTCGATCATCCGGTCGATATCGGCGTCGGCCACCTCGGCGGTGGCGCGCACGACGTCGAGCTTCGACACGTCGATCTCGCCGAAATCCGGCACCACTTCGAAGGTCGCGACATAGGCCAGTTCGGTGTCGTCGACCGCCTCGGTGCTCGGCTCGATGCGCGGGCTGCCGGCCAAGCGCAGCGCGTTGTCGCGTACTGCGCTGTCGAAGCCTTCGCGCAACATGCCGTCAAGCACTTCGGCGCGGATCTGCTCGCCATAGCGCTGCTGGATCACCCGGGTCGGCACTTTGCCGGGGCGGAAACCCTTGATGCGCGCGGTCCGCGCCATGTCGCGCAGACGGCCGCCGACTTGGGATTCGAGGCGCTCGGCGGGGAGGCGGAACGTCATGCGACGCTCGAGATGACCGACGGATTCGACTGAAACTTGCATACCCACTCCTGCAGCCGCGGCACCTGCCGCGGGACACGGTTGAAAGTCATGCCGAACACCCATCGCACGGGATCGAACAATGCGACAAGCCAGGGCACGGCGGAACGCGTTAGTTTGGCCGATTACTGCCAGCGCCGCCAGCGCCGGTCATGGCCGGCGGCTGGATCGGCGGACTCGATCAAGACGATCTGTGCCGGATTGCCGTCGAGCAGCACCCGCCGGCGCCAAAAGCACCGTCCGACCGGCTCGAAGATCGATGGTGCGAAAGGCGGGACTCGAACCCGCACGACCTTGCGGTCACTGGCACCTAAAGCCAGGGCGTCTACCAATTCCGCCACTTTCGCAGGGGTATCGCTTTGCGGGAGAGGCCACGACCCGCGCCATGGCCGGCACTGGTCGCTGCGTCCTTAACGATCGCGAGTCGATACCGCTCGCGATCGCATCCGTCGATTCAGTTGCGCGACTGCAGCTTGCCGAGCAGGCGCAAAAACTCGACGTACAGCCACACCAGGGTGACCATCAGGCCGAACGCGCCGTACCACTCCATGTACTTCGGCGCGCCCTGCTCGACCCCGGTTTCGATGAAATCGAAGTCCAGCACCAGGTTCAGCGCCGCAATCACCACCACGACCAGGCTGAAACCGATGCCGATCAGCCCGGAATCGTGGATGTAGGGGATGTCGATGTTGAACATCCGCAGCACGATCGTCGCCAGATAGATCAGTGCGACGCCGCCGGTGGCCGCGACCACGCCGAGCTTGAAGTTTTCGGTGGCCTTGATCAATCCGCTTCGATACGCGAACAGCAGCGCAAACATCGTACCGAAGGTCAGCAGCACCGCCTGCATCACGATGCCCTGGTACAGGTGGTTATACATCGCCGAAATGCCGCCGAGGAACAGGCCTTCGACCAGCGCGTACATCGGCGCGGTGACTGGGGCCCACTGCTTCTTGAACACGGTGACCAGCGCCAGTACGAGGCCGCCGATCGCCCCGCCCCAGACGTAGCCCATGCCGCTGGCCGCGCCCTGCGCGGTGAACTCGATCTGGTTCCACGCGTAGGCCGCGGTGATCACGCTGAGCAGCAGCAGCACGCCGGTCTTGTTGACGGTGCCGTTCAGGCTCATGACCTCGCCGCCGCGCGACACGACGCTGCCGCTCGCGAGGTCGAGGAAGGTGGAATCCTTAAGTGCCGGGTTGCCGCTGCGCATGGGGGGAGCCCTCGAAAGGTGGAGTCGGCCAGATCGCCAAGCGTGAGGATAGCGCGCCGGAGGTTTGAAGGGTGTCGCGTTGACACGGCGACGGCCACTCCGGACAATGCCTGTCCCTTGCGGGTCGCCAGTTCCTTGCGGAATCCGGCGTGCCGGCAAGCTCGCACCGACCGTCAGCCTCACCGGCGGGGTATAGCGCAGTCTGGTAGCGCGCCTGCTTTGGGAGCAGGATGTCGGGGGTTCGAATCCCTCTACCCCGACCAAGTTCAGGCCTGAATCTGTCCAGGCGAGCGGCATGGGTGCACAATTCCGGCGGGCGCCCGTAGCTCAACCCGGATAGAGCACCGGCCTTCTAA
>JBOHYD010000009.1:0-2243 GCA_050737635.1 Luteimonas sp.
GTACGTGACAGAAGAAGCGTCGAAAAAACTGCTGGCCAGCGAGCGCGAACGCTTCCTGACCGAAGAATGGCCGCTGGTAGTCCAACGCATCCAGCGGCTCGGCTTGCCAATGGACAAGCTGCTCAAATCCGCCGCTAGCGGCAAGGGAGCCCCCGCATGAGTACCCAGACGATGCGCCTTCCGACCGCGTCCGACATCGCCGACCACGACCACGTCGTCAGTGCGCGCGGCCTGCGCAAGGCCTACAAGACCACCGTCGCGCTCGACGGCACCAGCTTCACCGTCGCCGCCGGCCGCATCGTCGGTCTGATCGGCCCCAACGGCGCCGGCAAGACCACCGCACTCAAAGCGATGCTCGGGCTGACGCCGTTTGACGGCGAGCTCAGCGTGCTTGGCCGCGACCCGCGCACCCAGCGCGACGTACTGATGAACGACGTCTGTTTTATCGCCGATGTCGCGGTGCTGCCGCGCTGGATCCGGGTCAGCCAGGCAATCGACTTCGTCGCCGGCGTGCATCCGCGCTTCGACCGCGCCAAATGCGAGCGCTTCCTCGCCAACACCCGGCTCAAGCCGAAGCAACGCGTGCGCGAGATGTCCAAGGGCATGATCGTGCAGCTGCATCTCGCCCTGGTGATGGCCATCGACGCCCGCTTGCTGGTGCTCGACGAGCCGACGCTCGGCCTCGACATTCTGTATCGCAAGCAGTTCTACCAGCGCCTGCTTGAAGACTATTTCGACGAGCAGAAGACCATCGTCATCACCACCCACCAGGTTGAAGAAATCGAGCACATCCTCACCGACGTGATGTTCATCCGCGACGGCCGCATCGTGCTCGACGCGCCGATGGAGGGCATCGGTGAACGCTTCACCGAGGTCCTCGTCAACGCCGACCAGGTCGACAACGTGCGTGCGCTGAAACCGATCGACGAACGTGCCCTGCCCTTCGGCAAGACAGTCATGTTGTTCGACAGCACACTGTCCCACGGCGTGTCGCGCGCGCAGCTGGCCGCGCTCGGCGAAACCCGCACTCCCGGCCTGGCCGATCTGTTTGTCGCCACCATGAAAGGAACCTACGCATGAACGCGTCCCGCGATCGCATCGACACTCCCGCGCCGCGGGCTGCGACGCCTGTGCATCCCACACACCGCTTCAAGTTGTTGTTGCAGCGCGAGTTCTGGGAGCACAAAGGCGGGTTTTTCTGGGCACCGCTTATCGCCGGCGGCATCTCGCTGCTGCTGACGCTGATGATGATCATCGGCGGCCTGGTGGCGGTGCATCGCGCGATCGCGTCCGGTGACTTGCAGATGGAAACCTTCAACATCAACGGCATGGATCTGGGACAGCTGATCGGCCAGATGAGCGCGGACGAAGCCGTCGAGTTCGGCCAAGGCATCAACCTGACCCTGTTCCTCAGCTCGCTGTGGCCGTTCATCGTGCTCGGCTTCGTGGTGTTCTTCTACTGCCTCGGTGCGCTCTACGACGAACGCAAGGACCGCAGCGTGCTGTTCTGGAAGTCGCTGCCGGTGTCCGACACGCAGACCGTGCTGTCGAAAGTGGTGACGGCCACGATCGTCGGGCCTTTGCTCGCGGTCGCGGCATCGGTGGTCACGATGTTCGGCTTCATGATCATGATCAGCATCGTCGCGGCCATCTACGGCGGCAACCCGTGGACGCTGATCTGGAGCCCCGGCAACCCGCTGCGGGTCATCGCCTTCAACCTCGCGTGGATCCCGGTGTACGCACTGTGGTCGCTGCCGACGGTTGGCTGGCTGATGCTGTGCTCGTCGTGGGCGCGGACCAAGCCGTTCCTGTGGGCGCTCATGGTGCCGATCTTCGCTGGCATCTTCGTCAGCTGGTTCAGGCTAATGAACCTATTCGACCTCGGCGCGGGGTGGTTCTGGCAGCATGTCGTCGGCCGCGTGCTGCTGGGCACCGTCCCGTCCATGGATCTGCTGTACCGCTCGATCAACGACGGCGAGATCAAGGGCTTTGACAATCTCGACGCTTTCCTGCGCGACGTCTCGCCGCTCAACCAACTCACGAGCCTGGCGTCGCCGGCACTGTGGATCGGCGCGGTGATCGGCGCGGCGATGATCGTCGCCGCCATCGAGCTGCGTCGCCGCCGCGAACTGGCCGACTGAGTGACTCCGCGCGGACAATGAGCTGTGGGAGCGGCCTTGGCCGCCCCCACACGCCTGCTCAGCCGCCGCTGCCGATCCCGCCCTTGGTCAGCGTCGCCGGAT
>JBOHYD010000010.1:0-10956 GCA_050737635.1 Luteimonas sp.
GTCACGTACATGCCAAGTCCCCTGCGTTTTTCGACGAGTGCCTCGTCCGCCAGTTCCTGGTAGGCACGCGACACGGTGATCGGATTGAGCTGGTAATCGGCGGCTACCTGGCGCACCGAAGGCAGTGCGTCGCCGGGCTTGAGCAGGCCGTCGAGCATCATCGCCACCACGCGCTCCTTGAGCTGGCGATAGATCGGTGCGCCGTCACTCCACTGGATTGCTGTCATCGCTCAGCTCCCGGTGCCGCGCAAGCCCTGCGCGAACGAAAAGTAGGGCAGCGCGAGTGCGCCGCGCACGCGTCGCGCGTGGTGCCGTTGTTCGATGACGGCGGCATCGACGCGCTGCTGGCGGATCTGGTCGTTGCCGCCGTCGAGCACTTGTAGCGCGGTGACTAGCGCGGCCTCGGTGGAGATTTCGGCGGCAAACGCCATCGCGCTGGCGACCGTATCGCCAAGCGACGCGTTGCCCGCGGTGCGGTCTATTTCCGCTTCGAAGGCCTGTGCCCTGGCTTGGATCCGCGCTTCGATGTCGCGGGCTTGCGCCTGCGCGTCGCGGATGCCGGCATCGACGGCGGCGGCGGACCGAGCGGCGATGCGATCGCGATCGATGACCGGCGATGGCGTTGCGCTGTCGGCGAGTGCCAGCGGTCGCGACGGCCCAGCGGCCATCAGCCCAAAGACCAGCAGGAAGCCGGATGCGGTGACGGCGAGGAAGGCGTTGTGCAGTTTGCGGTTCATGGCGAACATCCTGCTTTGGATCATCGGTGTTGTATGTAACTATAACACCAAGACACAGGCTGTCAATACCGTTGCCAACCTTACGCCCCAACTAACGACATACTCTATAAGTCACTCAATCCTTGCCGAAGACCTCGCCATGTCAAGCCAATCCGCCATTTGCGTTATCGCTGCTGCGTTAGTTGCGGTGTCCGGCCTCGCGTGTGCCGGCAATGGCCTGCTCGATCGCAGCTACCGGCCGCTGGCCGGCAAGCAACAAGTCGATCTGGCCAAGACCTACGGCGGCAACGTACTGGTGATCGTCAACACCGCGAGCAAGTGCGGCTTTGCGCCGCAGTTCGAGGCGCTGGAAGGCCTGCAGGCCAAATACAAGTCCAAGGGCTTCGCGGTGCTGGGCTTTCCGTCGGGAGATTTTCTCGGTCAGGAATACGAAGACGAGACGCAGATTCAGCAGTTCTGCACGCTGACCTACGGGGTGAAGTTCGCGATGTTCGAAAAGGTGCACGTCGTCGGCAAAAACGCGACGCCGCTGTACCAGGATCTGAAGGCCGCGAGCGGCGACGCGCCGAAGTGGAACTTCCACAAGTATGTGGTCGGCCGCGACGGCAAGGTGGTGGCGAGCTTCGACAGCAAGACCAAGCCCGACGCGCCGGAAGTGATCGCGGCGATCGAGACGGCGCTGAAAGCCGCCACCGCGCCAGCGGCGTCGGGCCCCGCCAAGGCCACGCGCTGAGCTGTCGCGCCGGCATTGGCTTCAGATCAACCAATAGCTCCTTGATGCCCGCACGCCTCGTCTCGGGGCTGAGGGCCGTAGCACCCGAGATGACAGGCGATTCGCGCGGGACAGGGTGACCGAGATGGCTGCCGATGTCGAAATGACGCGTCATTCGTGCTTTTCACCGAGGCATCGATCACGCGCAGCGCATCGTACCGATTGCCGGCGCCGTCTCGTGCCGCGACAATGGCGACTCTGCGCCGCAATACGACGGTGCCCAACAGGAGTGGTTAGGAATGAAGTTTTCATCGTGCGGTCTTGCCGCGCTGCTGCTTGCCGCGGTTGCATTGCCGGCCGCCACCGTCACCGCCCAGGACCTATCCGTCTTGACCAGCGACCGCGACAAGGTCAGCTACATGATCGGCATGGACGTGGCCAAATCGATCGCGCCGGCGATCCCGGACATCGACATCGCCGCGCTTGAGCGCGCGCTGAGCAACGCCTTCGACGCCGGCACGCCGTTGATTACCGAGGACGAGATCAAGAGCACCGGGCAGGCGCTGAGGCAGCGGATCGCCGCGCGCGGTGGCCAAGCGGTCGCAGGCGTCGCCCCCGGCACCGAGCCGCCGGCGGTTGCAAAGGACAAGGTCGGCCTGCTGGTCGGCACCGATGTCGGCCGCTCATTGGTTCCGATCAAGGACGAAATCGCACTGCCGGTGCTGATGCAGGGGCTGCGCACGGCGAGGGCGGGCGGCACGACGCTGCTCAGCACCGCCGACGCCGACACGCTGCGCACGGCCTTCGGCGAGCGCATGCGGGTGCGGCTCCAGGCCGAGGCCGCGAAGGTCGGCGAAATCAATGCCGCCGCCGGTCGCGAGTTTCTCGCCAAAAACAAGACCGCCAAAGATGTGTTCACCACGCCGTCGGGCCTGCAGTACATGGTGATCCGCCAGGGCGAAGGCCGGCGTCCGCAGCCGAGCGATCGGGTTCGCGTCAACTATCGCGGTACGCTGCTCGACGGCAAGGTCTTCGACAGCTCCTACGAGCGCGGCGAACCTGCCGAGTTCGCGTTGACTCAGGTCATTGCTGGCTGGACCGAGGGTGTCGCATTGATGCCGGTCGGTGCCAGTTACCGATTCTGGATTCCGTCCGATCTGGCCTATGGCCCGAATGGCAATCCGTCGATCGGCCCGAACTCCACGCTCGCCTTCGATGTCGAATTGCTCGACGTCCTTTAGACCTGTCGCGTCACGTATCGCTTGTCCCCCATCCACCGCCGGTCACCGCGCCGGTCTGTTCTGCATCACACGGAGCCTTTCCCGATGACATCAGTGCCTTTCCGCTACGCCACCACCAGTCTGCTCGCCGCGTCGCTCGTCGTGGGCTTCAGCGCCTGCAAGCCGATCGATGACTCCGGCAAGGCCGGCGACAAACCTGCCGCCAAGGACGCTGGAAAGGACGCCGCCGCCGCAGGCGAGTCGGACCTTGCCAAAAGCAGCGGCTTGAAGACCGAGAAGGAGCAGGCCAGCTACATGATTGGCATGGACATGGGCAAGTCGCTCAAAGCCGTCAAGGACGACATTGATCTCGATACGCTGGTCAAGGCGGCAAAGACCGTGATGTCCGACGGCAAGCCGTTGATGACCGACGCGCAGGCCGCGCAGGTTGCGCAGGCGTTCGGCACGCGCATGCAGGCCAAGAAGAAGGCCGAAACCGAAGCCGCCGCGAAGAAGAACATCGCCGAGGGCGTGACCTTCCTCGCCGACAACGGCAAGAAGCCCGGTGTCACCACCACCACCTCGGGCCTGCAATACCAGGTGCTGACCGCCGGCACGGGCGCCAAGCCGGCCGCGACCGACACCGTGCGCGTGCATTACAAGGGCACGTTGCTCGACGGCAAGACCTTCGACAGCTCCTACGACCGCGGCGAGCCGGCGGTGTTTTCGCTGGCGCAGGTCGCACCGGGCTGGGCGGAAGGCGTGCAGCTGATGCCGGTGGGCAGCAAGTACAAGTTGTTCATCCCGGCCAAGCTCGGCTACGGCGAACAAGGCACCCCGGGCGGCCCGATCCCGCCGAACGCGACGCTGGTCTTCGAGGTCGAACTGCTCGACATCGTCAAGCCCGATGCCGCTCCCGCGACGCCGAGCGCACCCGCGCCCGCACCCGCGCCGGCACCCGCTCCGAGCAACTGACCGAGCGTCGTCTTGCGCGTTTCCATCTTCGGCACCGGCTACGTCGGCCTGGTCACCGGAACCTGTCTGGCCGAGGTCGGCCACGACGTGATCTGCGTCGACATCGACCAGGCCAAGGTCGACGGGCTCAATCGCGGCGTCGTGCCGATCTACGAGCCCGGTCTCGAAGCGATGGTGCGCGCCAACCACGCCGCCGGGCGGCTGCGCTTCAGCGTCGACGCCGAACCCGCGATCGAACACGGCGAGATCGTGTTCATCGCGGTCGGCACGCCGCCCGACGAGGACGGCAGCGCCGATCTCAAATACGTGCTCGCAGTCGCGCGCACGATCGGCACGCACCTGCAACGGCCGGTGGTGGTGGTCGACAAGTCGACGGTGCCGGTCGGCACCACCGACAGGGTGCGCGCGGAGATCGCCAGCACGCTGGCGATGCGCCATGCCGATATCGCCTTCGACGTGGTGTCCAATCCGGAGTTTCTGAAGGAAGGCGCGGCGGTCGAGGACTGCATGCGCCCGGACCGCATCGTGATCGGCTCCGACAACCCCAAGGCGATCGAACGCATGCGCCGGCTGTACGCGCCGTTCAACCGCAACCATGATCGCTTCGTGATCATGGACGCGCGTTCGGCGGAGCTGACCAAGTACGCGGCCAATGCGATGCTGGCGACCAAGATCAGCTTCATGAACGAGATCGCCAACATTGCCGAGAAGGTCGGCGCCGATGTCGAGATGGTGCGCCAGGGCATCGGCTCCGATCCGCGCATCGGCTGGCACTTCATCTATCCCGGCACTGGCTACGGCGGCTCGTGTTTTCCGAAGGACGTGCAAGCGTTGGCGCGCACCTCACAGCAGCGCGGCCACGCGCCGACCCTGCTCGACGCGGTGGAAGCGGTCAACGACCGCCAGAAAGGCCATTTGTACGAGCTGATGCTGCGCCACTACGGCAACGCCAACGCATTGCGCGGCAAGACCCTGGCGCTGTGGGGGCTGGCGTTCAAGCCGAACACCGACGACATGCGCGAGGCGTCGAGCCGGCGGTTGATGCAGCAGGCCTGGGGTGCCGGCATGTCGGTACGCGCCTACGATCCGCAAGCCGCCGAGGAAGCCCGGCGGATCTACGGCAAGCGCGACGACCTAGTGCTGTGCAACAGCGCCGAGGACGCGCTCATCGGCAGCGACGCGCTGGCGGTGATGACCGAGTGGAAGCAGTTCCGCAGCCCGGATTTTTCGCGGATCAAGGCGCGGCTGGCCGACGCGGTGGTGTTCGACGGCCGCAATCTCTACCCGCCCGACGACGTTGAGGCCGCCGGCCTCGCGTATTACGGCATCGGCCGCGGCCGCTCGATCCTGCTGGATTGATCGGGTGAACGCAGCGGCGCGAAACGGATCGGTGAGTACGGTGATCGACCAGCGGCTGATCGAACTGGAAACCCGGCTCGCGTTCCAGGAACAGGCGCTGGCCGAACTCAGCGACGCGCTCGCCGCCGCGCGCGCGGAGTCCACGCAGACCGCCGAACTGCTGCGTCGCGTGCTTGAGCAGAGCGCGCAGTCGCGCGGCGAGTTTTATGCCGAGCCGTCCGACGAACCGCCGCCGCCGCATTACTGATGTGCCATCCACCGCGCCGGACAAGTGATCGGTGATCCACCTGCCAGCGGCGGCTTTGCGATAATCGGCATCCTTAAAGGCGCATGTCGCCGCCCAACACGTATGCAAACGCCATGAGCGACACACTGCGCGACCAACTGCTCGGCCTCGGTTTCAAGCCGGTGCCCAAGCCCGACAAGCCCGTGAGTCCGTCGCCCGGCGCACGCGGGGCCCATCCGTCGCAGCGCTCGGGCAGGGACGCCAAGGCAGCGGCGTCGCCGAGCCCGAACGCCGAACATCCGAACCCTGAGCGACGCCGACCGCGCGCAGCGCACGAGCGCCGTCCGGCATCGAGCAAATCCGCGGCCCATCCGTCGCCGCGGACGTCGGCATCGACGACCCAGCCCGCAGCTGCAGGCAAGCCTGACCAACGCCGATCGCACCCCGCCTCGAGACCGCGCGCGCGCGAAGACATCGACCTCGCCAAGGCTTACGCGATCCGCGCCCAACGCGAGAAGGACGAGCGCATCGCCGCCGAACGCGAGAAGCAGCAGCAGGCGCGCCAGCGCCGCGAGGCCAAGGCGAAGCTCGTCGAGTTGCTGAAGGACAAGGGCCTCAACGACGCCAGCGCCGACATCGCCCGCCACTTCGATTACGGCGGCAAGATCAAGCGCATCCACGTCACTGCCGAGCAGCTCAAGGCGCTCAACGCCGGCGAGCTCGGCGTGGTGCAGCTCGACGGCCGCTATGTGCTGATCACTGCGGCGCTGCTGGCCGAGGCCGAGTCGATCTTCGCCGCGGCCATCGCGCTGAAGATCGACCCGTCCGCCCCGGCCGCCGACGATCCCTACGCCGACCCGCAGTATCGGGTGCCGGACGATTTGGTCTGGTAATCGCGCTGCGATCACGTCGCGCGTTGACGCTTACTCCGGATCGTAGTCCAGGTTCGAGGCCAACCAGCGCTCGACCTGCAACAGGCTGACGCCCTTGCGTTTGGCGTAGTCGCTGGCTTGTTCCTTGGACACGCGGCCAACGACGAAGTACTGGCTGTGCGGATGGCTGAAGTAATAGCCCGACACCGCCGCGGTCGGCAGCATCGCGAAGCTTTCGGTCAGCGTCATGCCGGCGTTGGCGCCGGCATCGAGCAGTGCGAACAGCGCGCCCTTTTCGCTGTGCTCCGGGCATGCTGGATAGCCGGGGGCCGGGCGGATGCCGAGGTATTTTTCGGCGATCAGCGCGTCGTTGTCGAGCGATTCGTCGGCGGCATAGCCCCAGAACTCACGCCGCACGCGCTGGTGCAGGCGTTCGGCCAGCGCCTCGGCGAGACGGTCGGCGAGCGCTTTGAGCATGATCGAACTGTAGTCGTCGTGATCGGCCTCGAAGCGCGCGACGTGCGGCTCGATGCCGTGGCCGGCGGTGACCGCGAACGCGCCGATCCAGTCCTGTTTGCCGGACGCCTGCGGCGCGATGAAATCAGCGAGGCAGAAATCGGGGCGTTCGACGGGCTTGTCGACTTGCTGGCGGAGGAAGTGCAGGCTGCTTCGTCCTTCTCCCTTCGGGAGAAGGGAGACAACGACATCGTCGCCAACCGCGTTCGCCGGCCACAGCCCGAACACCGCCTTCGCGGTCAGCCATTTCTGGTCGACGATCTTCTTCAGCATCGCCTTCGCATCGGCGAACAGCTCGGTGGCCTGCGTGCCGACGACTGCATCGGTGAGGATGGCCGGATATCTTCCGGCCAGCTCCCAAGCCTGAAAGAACGGCGTCCAGTCGATCAATGGCAGCAGTTCGTCGAGTGGATAGTCGTCGAATACGTGCAGGCCGGGCTGCTTCGGCGTCGGTGGCGTGTACGCGTCCCAGCCGCCGTCGAAGCGCTGCGCGCGCGCGGTGTCCAGCGCTACCAGACGCTTGGCGTCGCCGCGGTTCTTGTGGCGCTCGCGGATCTCGGCGTAGTCGGCATCGTTGGCAGCGACGAATCCCGCGCGCAGGTCGCGCGAGATCAGCGATTGCGCAACGCCGACCGCGCGCGAGGCGTCCTTCACCCACACCGTCGGCGATGTGTAATGCGGATCGATCTTCAGCGCGGTGTGCGCGCGCGAGGTGGTCGCGCCACCGATCAGCAGCGGCATCGTCATGCCCTGGCGCTGCATCTCGCGCGCGACGTGGGTCATCTCTTCCAGCGACGGCGTGATCAAGCCGGACAGGCCGATCAGATCGGCGTTTTCGGCCCTGGCGCGATCGAGGATCACTTGCGTCGGCACCATCACGCCGAGGTCGATCACGTCGAAGTTGTTGCACGCGAGCACCACGCCGACGATGTTCTTGCCGATGTCGTGCACGTCGCCTTTGACGGTGGCCATGATGATCTTGCCGTTGGACTTGGCGGTGTCGCCGGTGCGCAGCTTTTCGGCCTCGATGTAGGGCAGCAGATAGGCGACGGCCTTCTTCATCACGCGCGCGGACTTGACCACCTGCGGCAGGAACATCTTGCCGGCCCCGAACAGGTCGCCGACCACGTTCATGCCGTCCATCAGCGGGCCTTCGATCACCTCGAGCGGTCGCGTGGCCAGTGCGCGCGCCTCCTCGGTGTCGCTCTCGACGTACTGGTCGATGCCGTGCACCAGCGCGTGGCTCAGCCGCGCCCGCACCGGCTTGTCGCGCCAGGCGAGATCGGCGACCTGCGCGGTGCCCTTGCTGCCGCGATAGCGCTCGGCGATCTCCAGCAGGCGTTCGGTGCCGTCGCGACGGCGGTTGAGGATCACGTCCTCGACGCGCTCGCGCAGCTCGGGGTCGAGGTCGTCGTAGATCGGCATTTGCCCGGCATTGACGATGCCCATGTCCATGCCGGCGGCGATGGCATGAAACAGAAACACCGAATGAATCGCCTGGCGCACGGTCTCGTTGCCGCGGAACGAGAACGACACGTTGGACACGCCGCCGGACACGTGGCAATGCGGCAGCGTGCGCTTGATGATGCGCGTGGCCTCGATGAAATCGACCGCGTAGTTGTCGTGCTCCTCGATGCCGGTGGCGACGGCGAAGATGTTGGGGTCGAAGATGATGTCCTCGGGCGGAAACCCGACCTGTTCGGTCAGCACTTGATACGCGCGCGTGCAGATCGCGACCTTGCGCGCGCAGGTGTCGGCCTGGCCGTCCTCGTCGAAGGCCATGACCACGGCCGCCGCGCCGTAGCGCAGCACCTTGCGCGCGTGCTCGACAAAGGCCGTTTCGCCCTCTTTGAGCGAGATCGAGTTGACGATCGACTTGCCCTGCAGGCACTTCAACCCGGCCTCGATCACGCTCCACTTCGACGAATCGACCATCACCGGGATCCGCGCGATGTCCGGCTCGGACATGATCAGATTGAGGAAACGCGTCATCGCACGCTCGGAATCGATCAAGCCCTCGTCCATGTTGACGTCGAGGATCTGCGCGCCGCTGTCGACCTGCTGGCGCGCGACGACAACAGCCTCATCAAAGCGCTCCTCCTTGATCAGCTTCTTGAACTGCGCGCTGCCGGTGACATTGGTGCGCTCGCCGACGTTGACAAACAGCAACTCGGGCGTGAGCAGCAGCGGTTCGAGGCCGGACAGGCGGGTGGTGCGGGATGAGTCGCTCACGATGCGGAGATGTGCCTTTGTGCCGCCATCGCCGTCACGCCGCCCGCCGGATCGCCACCGGCAAGCGTCGCGGCGCAATGCCGCGCACCGCATCGGCGATCGCGCGGATGTGCGCGGGCGTGGTGCCGCAGCAGCCGCCGACGAGGTTGAGCAGGCCGGATTCGGCGAACTCCTTCAGCGTCGCGGCCATTTCTTCCGGCGTCTCGTCGTACTCGCCAAACGCATTCGGCAGGCCGGCATTGGGATGCGCGCTGACGTAGCCGTCGGCGATCGTCGCCAACGTCTCGACGTGCGGGCGCAGGTCGCTGGCACCGAGCGCGCAATTAAGGCCCACCGACAGCGGTCGGCCGTGCGCGACCGAGGCGTAGAACGCCTCGGCGGTCTGCCCCGACAGCGTACGGCCCGATGCGTCGGTGATGGTGCCGGAGATCATCACCGGCAGCCGTCCGCCGCGAGCGTCGAACACTTCCTCGATCGCATACAGCGCGGCCTTGGCGTTGAGCGTGTCGAAAATCGTCTCGACCATCAGCGTGTCGGCACCGCCGTCGATCAGGCCTTCGACGGCCTGCCGGTAGGTCTCGCGCAGCGCATCGAAGCTGGTGTTGCGGTAGCCGGGATCGTTGACGTCGGGGCTGATCGATGCGGTGCGGCTGGTCGGCCCGAGCACGCCGATCACGAAGCGCGGGCGATCGGGCGTGCGCGCCTCGACTGCATCGCAGGCGGCACGTGCAACGCCGGCGCCGGCCTTGTTGAGCTCGTAGACCAGGTGTTCGAGGTGGTAGTCGGCCTGGCTGATCGCGGTGGCGTTGAAGGTGTTGGTCTCGAGGAGATCGGCGCCGGCGTCGAGGTACTGACTGTGGATGTCGGCGATGATCTGCGGCTGCGACAGCAGCAGCAGGTCGTTGTTGCCCTTGAGGTCATGGCCGCAGCGGGCGTGGTCGTGCGCCTGGTGCGTGGTATCGAAACCGTCGACGAAGCGCGTGCCGCGGTAGTCGGTTTCCTCCAGCCGGTGCTGCTGGATCATCGTGCCCATCGCGCCGTCGATGATCAGGATGCGCTGCGCGAGCGCGGCGTCGAGCTTGGCGACGCGGTCGGGTTTGAGCCAGGGCAGTGTGTTCATGGTTTTCTCGCGATCAACGAAATGACCTCGAAATGCGGCGGCCGCTTCTCGCGGGTGACGGTCGTGCATTCCAGCGTGCGCACGCCGGCTGAGTCGGCAAACTTGCGTAGCTCCTTGTCGGCGAAACCAAGATTGGCGTGCCCGTAGGCCTCGACCGCGCCGCGATGCTCGTGGCGGGCGAGGCTCGACAGCAGCAGGCGGCCGCCGGGTTTGAGCACGCGCGCAGCCTCGGCGACAGCCTTGGCAGGTTGGTCGGCGTAGGTCAGCGCGTGCATCAGCACCACCAGATCGAAGCTCGCGTCATCAAACGGCAATGCATGCATATCGCCTTCGCGCACATCGACATTGCGAAACCGGCGCAGCCGTTCGGTGGCCGCGGCGACCACGCGCGGACTGGCGTCGACGCAGACATAGCGATGTGCATGCGGGGCGAGCAGTTCGGCGAGCACACCGTCGCCGGACGCGATGTCGAGCACATCGCCGGGTTCGAGCAGCGGCAATGCTGAGCGCGCCAGCGCCTCCCAGGTGCGACCGGGCGAGTAGTGACGCTCCATGTCGCCGGCGACCGAATCGGCCCAGTTACGGTCCGCCGCGCGCATCGCCAGCACGCCGGGCACACGCTCGGCGTCCTGCCGCAGCAGCGGATCGTCGCTGCCGGTGCTCAGCGCCAGCCACAACGCGCGCTGCGCGGGATCAAGCGCGGCGTCATCAAAACGGTAATAGGCCGACACACCAGAGCGGCGGTCGCGGACCAGACCGGCGTCCTTGAGTTTGGCGAGATGGGTCGACACGCGCGGCTGCGCCAGTCGGGTGATCGCCGATAGCTCGGCCACGGTCAGCTCCTCGCCCTCCAGCAGCGCCAACAGGCGCACGCGGGTGGCATCGGCCAGCACCTTCAGGCGCGACGACCAGCCTTCGAGGTCCATTAATATCTCCCTATCGCGATATAGAGATGATTGTCCGACGGTGACCGAGCGAGGTCAAGGG
>JBOHYD010000011.1:0-2227 GCA_050737635.1 Luteimonas sp.
CTGCTGGAGCCGATCGGGAACCTCCCGCCAGCGGAAGCGGAAGACGCTTACTATCGGCAACAAGCCGAGCACGCCAAAGCGGCGTGACTCACACCAAATGGCCTCCGGGATTCCCGGGGCGGTTCACATCGATGTCTACATGGACCGCGTGCGTGCTAGTTGCGTGTTAGCACATGACTCCGTGGATCTCCAACCTATTGATTAGGTTGGTGGGCGGTACAGGGATCGAACCTGTGACCCCTACCATGTCAAGGTAGTGCTCTACCGCTGAGCTAACCGCCCGAGGGACGCGAATTCTAGCCTGGCAGGCGAGCGCGGACAAGCGCGGATCCGAGAGCCTTGCCCTGCAAGCGCCAGCGCGTCGCCGCCAGCACGGTTTTTTGCGATAGCGGCCGTGGCCGCGATGGGAGCTTGGCCGGTAAATCCGCATCGCAGCCATGGCCGCGTCCACAAATCCACATCGATCATTTGCCGGAAGCCTCACGCCGCCAGTATCGCGTCCTTCAGCCGGCGGATCTGGTCGCGCACGCGTGCGGCGTCCTCAAACTCGAGGTCGCGCGCGTGCTGGTACATCTGCTGCTCCAGCGTCTTCAGCCTCGCCGACGCCTGTGCCGTGTCGAGCACTGCATAGTCCTCGGCCGCCTCAGCCACCTTGCGCGCCTTGCCGCGGCCGCGTTTTTCGGTCGACGGATCGGCGCGCGCGCCCTCAAACACGTCGACCATCGCCGACACCACCGAGGCCGGGGTGATGCCGTGCGCGAGGTTGTATTCGACCTGCTTCTCGCGACGCCGGTCGGTCTCGTCGATCGCGACTTGCATCGAGCGCGTGACCTTGTCGGCATACAGGATCGCCTTGCCGCGGACGTTGCGCGCGGCGCGGCCGATGGTTTGGATCAAGGAGCCCGCCGAACGCAGGAAGCCCTCCTTGTCGGCGTCGAGGATCGCCACCAGCGACACCTCGGGCATGTCCAGACCTTCGCGCAACAAGTTGATGCCGACCAGCACATCGAACTTGCCCAGCCGCAGGTCGCGGATGATCTCGACGCGCTCCACGGTCTCGATGTCCGAGTGCAGATAGCGCACGCGCACGTCGTGTTCGGACAGGTATTCAGTGAGGTTTTCGGCCATGCGCTTGGTCAGCGTGGTGATCAGCACGCGGTCGCCCATCGCGGCGCGCAGATTGATCTCGCCGAGCACGTCGTCGACTTGGGTCGCGACCGGGCGGATCTCGACCTCGGGGTCGATCAGCCCGGTCGGGCGCACGACCAGTTCGACCACCTGACCCTCGGACTTCTCCATCTCGTACTTGCCCGGCGTCGCCGACACGAAGATCGTGCGCGGCGAACGGCCTTCCCACTCCTCGAACTGCAGTGGCCGATTGTCGAGCGCCGACGGCAGCCGGAAGCCGAAGTTGACCAGCGTCTCCTTGCGCGCACGATCGCCGCGATACATGCCGCCGACCTGCGGCACGGTGACGTGCGACTCGTCGACCACCAGCAATGCGTCCGGCGGCAGGTAGTCGAACAGGCACGGCGGCGCCTCGCCGGGCATGCGTCCGGTGAGGTGGCGCGAATAGTTTTCGACGCCGTTGCAGTAGCCGACCTCGGCCATCATCTCCAGATCGAACTGCGTGCGCTGCTGCAAGCGTTGCGCCTCAATCAGCTTGTTCTCGCTGTAAAAAGTTTCCAGACGCGGCGGTAGCTCCTCCTTGATCGCGTTGATCGCGTCGAGCACGGTGCGCCGTGTGGTCACGTAGTGCGACTTCGGGTACACGGTGTAGCGCGGCAGCACGCGCATCGTTTCGCCGGTGAGCGGATCGAACTGCGTGAGCCGCTCGATCTCGCCGTCGAACAGCTCGATGCGCAACGCTTCAGCGTCGGATTCCGCCGGATGCACGTCGATCACCTCGCCCCTGACGCGGTAGGTGCCGCGGCGCAGCTCGGTGTCGTTGCGCGCGTACTGCATGTCGGTGAGCCGGCGGATCAGCTCGCGCTGATCGATACGCTCGCCGCGCACGAGATGCAGCACCATGCGGAAGTACTCGTTGGGGTCGCCGAGGCCGTAGATCGCCGACACCGTGCACACGATGATCGCATCGCGGCGCTCGAGCAGCGCCTTGGTCGCCGACAACCGCATCTGCTCGATGTGCTCGTTGACCGAACTGTCCTTCTCGATGAAGGTATCCGACGACGGCACGTAGGCTTCGGGCTGGTAGTAGTCGTAATAG
>JBOHYD010000012.1:0-8635 GCA_050737635.1 Luteimonas sp.
GTCTTGCGGCGGCAAGCGGAGGGCAAAGATGAGGATGGGGCGCGGGCATGGACGCCAGCAATACCGGACATTGGTGCAGTGCGTCAAGCGCGGCGGTGCTGGCCCCTGCGGCGTCGGCGTGCTGAAATGGATACCGAAGCGGGGGTACCGCGTGCCGTCGATCAGCATGCCGGTTGAGAAAGACCCTTCGAACCTGATCCGGCTGACACCGGCGTAGGGAAGCTTTGCAGGCTGGCCATGCGCCAACCTCGATGCGCCCCGCTTCGCGGAATGCGAATTCCTCGCAACAGCTCGCACACCCAATGCGGACTGTCCAACAAGCGGATCAATCCTCCATGAACGCCCAACCCGCCACGCTGCAGCAGCAGACCGACCAGTTGTCCGAATCAGTGACCCGGCCGATCCCCGGCTCGCGCAAGATCTTCATCGAAGGTTCGCGGCCCGATCTTCGCGTGGCGATGCGCGAGATCGTGCAAACGCCGACGCCGACGCTGTTCGGCGGCGAAGACAATCCGCCGATCACCGTCTACGACCCGTCCGGTCCGTACACCGATCCCGATGCGCGCATCGATCTGTCGGTCGGCCTGCCGGCGCTGCGCGCGCGCTGGATCGAAGAGCGCAGCGACACCGAGCGGCTGTCGCAGCTGAGCTCCGAGTTCGGACGCAAACGCGAGAGCAATCCGCGCCTCGATGCGGTGCGCTTCCCGAACCGCGCGCTGCCGCGCGTGGCGAAGGCCGGCGCCAACGTCAGCCAGATGCACTACGCGCGCCGCGGCATCGTCACCCCGGAGATGGAATACGTCGCGATCCGCGAAAACCAGCGTCTCGACGCGGTGCGCGATGCGATGCTGCTCAAGCAGCATCCGGGTGAAGCGTTCGGGGCCAGCATCCAAAAGTTCATCACCCCGGAATTCGTTCGCGACGAAATCGCCCGCGGCCGCGCGATCCTGCCGTGCAATATCAACCATCCCGAAAGCGAGCCGATGATCATCGGCCGCAACTTCCTGACCAAGATCAACGCCAATATCGGCAACTCCGCGGTGAGTTCCGGCATCGCCGAGGAAGTCGAAAAGCTGGTCTGGGCGACGCGCTGGGGCGCGGACAACGTGATGGACCTCAGCACCGGCAAGCACATCCACGAAACCCGCGAATGGATCATCCGCAACTCGCCGGTGCCGATCGGCACGGTGCCGATCTATCAAGCGCTCGAGAAAGTCGACGGACGCGCCGAAGAACTCACCTGGGAGATCTTCCGCGACACGCTGATTGAGCAGGCCGAACAGGGCGTCGACTACTTCACCATCCACGCCGGCGTCTTGCTGCGCTACGTGCCGCTGACCGCGAAACGCGTCACCGGCATCGTCTCGCGCGGCGGCAGCATCATGGCCAAGTGGTGTCTGTCGCACCATCGCGAGAGCTTTCTGTACACGCACTTCGAGGACATCTGCGAGATCATGAAGGCCTACGACGTGGCCTTCTCGCTCGGCGACGGCTTGCGTCCGGGCTGCATCGCCGACGCCAACGACGTCGCGCAGTTCGGCGAGCTCGAGACCCTGGGCGAGCTAACCAAGATCGCGTGGAAGCACGACGTGCAGACCATGATCGAAGGCCCCGGCCACGTGCCGATGCAGCTGATCAAGGAAAACATGGACAAGCAGCTCGCCTGCTGCGGCGAGGCGCCGTTCTACACGCTCGGGCCGCTGACCACCGACATCGCGCCGGGCTACGACCACATCACCAGCGCGATTGGTGCGGCGATGATCGGCTGGTACGGCTGCGCGATGCTCTGCTACGTGACGCCGAAGGAGCACCTCGGCCTGCCCAACCGCGAGGACGTGCGCGACGGCATCATGGCCTACAAGATCGCCGCCCACGCCTCGGACCTCGCCAAGGGCCATCCCGGCGCGCAGGTGCGCGACAACGCACTCAGCAAGGCGCGCTTCGAGTTCCGCTGGGAGGACCAGTTCCACCTCGGCCTCGACCCCGAGAAGGCACTATCCTTCCACGACCAAACCCTGCCCAAGGACGCGCACAAATCCGCGCATTTCTGCTCGATGTGCGGCCCGCACTTCTGCTCGATGAAGATCACCCAGGACGTGCGCGACTACGCCGCCGAACATGGCGTCGATGAAACCGCCGCGCTCGCGGCCGGCATGGCCGAAAAGTCCGCCGAGTTCCGCGCCGCAGGTGCCGAGGTCTACCGCAGCGAATAGGCCGGGCCGATATTCCGGGGGTGCCGTTCGGCGGCTGTGCCGGTGGCGTTCATTTGGCATATCCGGCGGGCCAACAGGTGCCGTGCTAGCGTCCACCCATCGCCTACCGGAGTCGACCATGAATGTCCCCTCGCGCGCCCTCGGCTGGCTGCTCGCCGCTTGTTCGCTGCTCGCACTGTCGGGTTGCGCGACCGGGCCGGCGGTGCGCACCGATTTCGACCCCGAGGCGGATTTCGGGCGCTACAAGACTTGGGCGTTCTACGAGCCGATCGCGATGGAGCAGTCGGGCTACACGACCTTTCTGACCGAGCGCATCAGGACCGGCGTGCAGCGCGAGATGGCGGCCAAGGGTTACGCCTACAGCGCCACGTCACCGGACCTGCGCGTCAACTTCCAGGGCATCGTGCAGGAAAAAACCGACATCTACAGCGTGCCGCGCACGGATTTCCACTACTTCTACGGCTACCGCGCGCGCAGCTATTTCGCGGTGCCGATCTGGTACGACCAGACCCAGGTCAGCCGCTACCGCGAAGGCACGCTGACCATCGATTTGGTGGATGCCGCGCGCAACCGACTGTTGTGGACCGGCGATGCGATCGGCCGCGTCACCCGCAAACCCCCGCAGCAGCGCGCTCAAGACGCCGATCGTGCGATCAATGAAATCTTTCTGCGCTATCCCTACCGCGCCGGCATCAGCCAACCTGCCGTGCCGGTGAAATGATCGGTGCGCCGCACGTGGTCGCGCGCCGCGGGATGCGCGCTTACCCGCGCTCGCCTGCAGCGACCTGGTCAGCATTGATCGCCGGCCCCGGCTGCCCATAGCGCCATGCGATCAGCACCGCGATCACCAGCAGCAACGCCGCGATCAAAAATGGCACGCCGGGCAGATGCATGGGTGCCGAGTCGCCGACGAAATAGCCGAACGACCCCGCAAACAACGGCGGGCCGACGATGCCGGCCAGCGACACCACGCTCATCAGCGCGCCCTGCATGCGGCCCTGCACGCTCGGGCCGACCTGGCGGGTGATCAGCGACTGCGCGGCCGGGCCGGCGATCGACCACAGCGCGCTGATCGGCAGGCCGATCAAAAACAGCCAGCCGGCGTCGGCGAAGCCGTAGACCGCGAAGCCGATCGCGCCGCAGGCCAGCGCGAACAGCAGCGCACGCCGCTCGCCGAGATGCTTGACCGCGACGCCGATGCCGAGCACGTTGACCAGCACGCTGAGCACGCCGACCACCGCCAGCACGTAGCCGACGTCCTTCTGCCCCCAGCCATAGCGATAGTCGGCAAACAACACAAACACGCTCGGATACACGTAGTGCGCGAGGTTGAACACGAACACCACCGCGGCCAGCCCGAACACCTGCGGATAGCTGCGCAGCAGGGTCAATGCGCCGAGCGGATTGGCGTCCGCCCACACGAAGCGCGCGCTGCGCTGCGCCTTGGGCAGCGACTCCGGCAGCACGAACAGGCCGTAGCAGAAATTGAGCAGCGCCAGCCCGGCCGAACACCAGAACGGCAGGCGCAGGTCGATGTCGCCGAGCACGCCGCCGAGCAGCGGGCCGATGATGAAGCCGAGACCGAATGCCGCACCGAGCATGCCGAAGCTCTTCGCACGCTGTTCGGCGGGCACCACGTCGGCGACATAGGCATTGGCGGTGGTGAAACTCGCCGATGTCACCGCGGCAATCATCCGTCCGACCAACAGCCACGCCAGCGTCGGCGCGAGCGCCATGAAGATGAAATCCAGCCCGAGCCCGAGGCAGGACAGCAAGATCACCGGGCGACGGCCGTAGCGATCGGACAACGCACCCTGGATCGGCGACGAGAAGAACTGAATCAGCGCGAACACGAAACCGAATGCGCCGACCCAGTACGCGGCGGCGTCGGTCTTGCCGCCGACCAGCTGCTGCACCAGATGCGGCAGCACCGGGATGATCACGCCGAACGCCAGCACGTCGATCAGCACGGTAACGAAGATGAACACCAGCGCCGCGCGACGCACGGCTGGCGGTGGAGGTGTGGCGGTCACGGCAAGAACCCCGGTTGCGGAACGAGACGACCCGACGCTGCGCCGGATCGGCGCATGGTCCAGGGCGTGTCAGGGAAAGTTTGGGCAAATTCGCAGAGTAGCGCCAAGGACCAGGGCAACCGTTGGGTGACCAGCGCATTCATGAAGCGACGAGGCCGACGAGAAAGTCATCGTTCCATGCCGCCATCTTGCGCCGCGCACGCAGCGAGTGCTTGGTGGAGGCGCGCCGGAGCAGATTCAGGGCCATGTGTGTGAGGGTGAAGTTGGCCGGCGCGTGCTGCGTGCGGACACCGCACTCGTCGTCAGTAAGACCATAGAACTTGTCGCACACAGACGGACGCCGAGAAGCAGTTGGTCAGGCGGTTTTGTGGTGCGTCAGTCTCCTTGCAGCGTCGTTGGGCGACAAGTATCCGAGCGATGAAGCGGCGCGGCAGGTTGCAGATGCCGTGGATGTAGCCGGCGATGGCGGCGTGTGCTTTGAAATCGTTCGTGCGCTGACGCCGGAGAGTACGTTGCGTGGGGACCTCCATGGTGCGCTGAAAGTATCGCTTCCAGGCGTCCGTTACTACGGAGTAAGTTCACAGCACATCCGTGATCAAGTTCATTGTTCGCCCGATTGTCCTGGCCTCACCGCGCCGGAGCCTTTCTAGAATCAAGCAGCATCGTGCTACCGTCGAAAATTCAGGCGCGCTGTCAATCGGCATCGAGTGCGTCTGGGTCAATGTCCGCTTTCGTCATATAGCTATGCCGACTGAAAAGCCATCAGTGCGCGCCCCCAAGCCGGCATACACATGAACTGACTTCAATCACGCAACGGAGATTTCTATGGCAACTAAAATATCACGCCGCCACCTCTTAACGTCCGCGGGTGCGGGGGTCATCGCTGGCGCGGGGGCACTCGTCGCAGCGAGTCCGGCGCTAGCCGCGGCGTCGCCGACGTATGCGCAACTGCTCGCCAAAGCTGTCATCGAGGCTCGGAACAAGGCCTTGGTTCTCGATTTCTGGACCAATGTTTTCGACGCGCAGGACATTTCCAAGGCGGCGAATTATCTGGCGGTCGACTATATCCAGCACACCCCGACCGTCGGCCAGGGTCTTCAGGGTTTCATCGATGCTTTCAGCCCGTTTTGGCCAGAACCCTTGCCGCCGGCTGAAATCATCCCGACGCGTTTCGTCGAGGTGGTCGCCTCGGGCGATCTTGTCCAGCTCGTCCAGACGTTTACGCTGCCCGATCCCGACAACCCCGGCACGACCTATGACGCCTTCTGGTTCGACCTGTACCGCGTGAGGGGCAACTTGCTCGTCGAGCATTGGGACCCTGCGACGAAGCCGGAAGCACCCTGACTGCAGGCTTCTTTAGTCGCCCTTGATGAAGCGCAGAAACTCGGCGCGGGTGCGCGCGTCTTCGCGGAACCCGCCGAGCATCTTCGAGGTGACCATGCTGACGCCGCGCTTGTGGATGCCGCGCGTGGTCATGCATTCGTGCGCGCCTTCGACCACCACGCCGACGCCGCGCGGCTGCAGCACGTCCTGGATGCACTGGGCGATCTGCGCGGTCATTTTTCCTGCACCTGCAGCCGGCGCGCATAGGTCTCGACCACGCGCGCGAGCTTGCTGATGCCGACCACTTTGCCGTTGGGCAGATAGCCGACGTGCGCACGGCCGATGATCGGGGCCATGTGGTGCTCGCAGTGGCTTTCGAACTCGATGTCGCGCAGCACGATCATCTCGTCGTAGCCGGCGACTTCCTCGAAGGTGCGCTGCAGGTAGTCGCGCGGGTCGTCGCCGTAGCCGCTGAACCAGTCGCCGTAGGCATCGACCACGCGTCTGGGCGTGTCGAGCAGGCCTTCGCGCGCCGGATCGTCACCGGCCCATTGCAGCAGTGTGCGCACGGCGCGCTCGGCCTGATCGCGGTCGATGCCGTTGCGTTGGTCGTCAGACGCCATGAAACACCCGATGCGCACCGAGCGCGAGGATTGGAAGGGAGCGCGTCGCGATGCGCTGTGCATGCGTTGCGTTGGCAGCGACGCATCTTAACGTGCGTGCCGCTCAGGCGCCGCGACGCCATCGCATGGCGTCGCGTGAAAACGCGCACGGCGACTGCGTTGGCGTCGAGCGTGACGGCCTAGTGGCCGCGGCGGCCGATGCCGCCGGGCTGCGCATCGCTGCAGCCGCGCCATGCGTCCATCGCCGCGCCGCGAGCCTCGGCCCAGCCAAGCCGCGATTCGCCGCGCACCTCGAGCCAGTCGCGGGCCAGTGCCGGTTCGACATCCTTGAAACGGCGCGCCCCCAGCCCGCGTGCCGCAAATGCAGCCTGTCCGTAGCGGTAGGCCGGCGCGTAGTCGGTCCATTCGCGGCCGGCGGAGTAATACGCCGCGTCGCGGTAGCGCGCCCGATAGGCGATCAGCGGATCCGCGGCCGCATCCGCCGACGATTCCGCGACATCTGCTCCGCCGTGCGCGAGTGCCGCAACCGCTAGCACGCGATCGACGCCCGTCGCTGTGGGGACGGCTGCGACGGGCGCCCGGGGGGGGGCGGTCTTGTCGGTCTCGTTCGACACAGCGGCTTCCTCGATTGGCCGGGCGGATCCGGGATGGGCGTCGGGCCGAGGCCACGCTAGGCGTGTTGCCGTGGCATCGCCGTGAATGTCCGCGGATGCGCCGTGTTTCAACCGCCTGCCAGGCGTGCGGCCAGTCCCGACACTCGCTGCGCATGCCGCGACAGCGCCGCGCGCAGCACATCCGCGCTGGCGCACAGATGCACCGCGTCGCGTGCGCGGGTCAGCGCGGTGTAGACCAGTTCGCGCGACAGCGTGCGCGCGTCGCGCGCCGGCAGCAGCAGCCAGACCGCGTCGAACTCGGAGCCTTGCGCCTTGTGCACGGTCATCGCGAATGCGCCGTCGTGCGCGGGCAACGCCGACGGATGAAAGCGCCGCGGCGCCGCGCGATCATCATCGCCGCCGTCACTGCCGCGATCGCCGGCAAACCACGCCAGTGTGCCGTCGCCGTCGCGCAGGCAGACGCCGATGTCGCCGTTGAACAGGCCGTGGCGCGGGCTGTTTTCGCTGATCAGCAACAGCCGGCCGTGGAAGTACGCGCTGCGCTGCACGCCGGCCAGCGCCTCCTCGATGCGCGCGTTGAGCTGGCGCGCGCCCTGCGGGCCGTCGCGCAGCGCGGTCAACAGGCGCACGCGGTTGGCGACGCACAGCGCGGCGCTCGGATCGTCGCAGGCCTGCAGCGCGCGCCACGGCGCGAGCAGCGCATCACGCGTCGGTCCGCGCAGCGGATCGGTCAGTGCGTCATGGAACTGCACGCCGGCGAGTGCGCCGTCGCGCAGCAGATCGAGCGCGCGTTCGCCGTCGCCGTCGCGCACCGCGTCGGACAGCGGCGCGAGATCGAGCGCCGGCGACTGCCGGTAACCGCGGCGCAGATGCACGCGGTGGCCGCGCAGCGAGGTGTCGGGGGCGTGGGCGGGCAGCGACGCCGGCAGCGGCGCATCGACGCCCATCGCGTCGCCGATCGCGGCGAGCACGTCGCCGGCTTCGACCGACGGCAGCTGGTCGCGATCGCCGAGCAAAATCAGCCGTGCGCCGTCGGGCACCGCCTCGACCAGCTTGCACATCAGCGGCAGGTCGACCATCGACGCCTCGTCGACCACCACCACGTCGAACGGCAGCGGATTGGCCGCGTCGTGGCGGAAGCGCGGACTGTCCGGGATGGTGCCGAGCAGACGGTGCAGGGTCGACGCCGCGGTGGGTAAGGCCGCGCACAATGCCGCATCGACGCCGGGGACCTCGCGCAGCTGCGCGGCGATCACACGCAGGCGCGACGCCATGCCCTCGGCCGCGCGCCCGGTCGGCGCGGCGAGCGCGATGCGCAATGGCGATGCGCCGTGCGCGCTGCTGAATCCCGAGTCCCGGTTTTCAACAGCCCAATGGCTGGTCGCCCCGAATCGCGCGCGCCGTTGCGCGATCAACAGCAGCAGCACGCGCGCGATGGTCGTGGTCTTGCCGGTGCCGGGGCCGCCGGTGACCAGCAGCAGCGGCTGCTGCAGCGCGACGGCCGCCGCGCGCGCCTGATCGTCGTTGCCTTCGCGCTCGGCAAACAGCGCCGCAAACAGCACCGCCAGCGCATCGGCATCGACATCCTGTGCCGGCGCCGCCGCCAGCCGTCGCAGCCCGGCCGCGAGCCGGCGCTCGTATTCGCGGTAGCGGCGCAGGTACAGCAGGCCGCCGTCGAGCACCAGCGGACGCGAGGCATCGGCGATGGCGTCGCACGCGGGTTCGGCCACCCAGTGCGACGCGCGCAGCGCGTGGGTCCACGCCGCTGGCGACGGCCAGTCGATCGTCGTGTCATCGAGCAGCCGCCACGGCTGCGCGAGGTCGAGCGC
>JBOHYD010000013.1:0-10668 GCA_050737635.1 Luteimonas sp.
GCTGGCTGGCCTGTTCAACCGCACCACGCTTGAACTCAACACTGAACTTCCTTCGCTTCGACATGAACACTCCTCAGGGCCTCAATCGGCCTTCTCGTAAGTGTCCGTGATAACGGGGGTGAACCCGTCAGTGTCTTATGAACAGCTGCAAAGGAGGATCCCAATGACGCAGTTATTAACGCCTGGCTTACGGCCCATCCGGCGCATCCGCAGGGCGGCAGTAAGCTTGCTGCTGGCCCTCCTCACCGCGACCGGCACCGCCGTTGCCGCCGAAGCGGAGCAGGATCTGGATAGCTTCGTTCTGGAGGCGATGCGGCGCTGGTCCATCCCCGGGGTCGCGGTTGCCGTGGTACAGGAGGACAAGCTGGTTTTCGCCAAAGGTTACGGTGTGCGGCAGTTAGGGCGATCCGAGCGCGTCGACGAAAACTCGACCTTCGGCATCGGATCGGTCACCAAGTCCTTCACCACCGCCGCAACCGCCATGCTGGTCGATGAGGGCAAGCTCGCCTGGGACGCGCCGATCATCGACTACTTGCCCGCCTACCGTCTGAGCGACCCATGGCTCACGGCCAACGCCAGCATCCGCGACCTCGTCTCGCACCGGATCGGTATCGAAGCGCCCCTCGACCAGCTACGCAACGGCAGTCACGAACACAGCGTCCGTGCGACGCGCTATATGCGGCCGGCTGCACCGTTCCGCAGCTTTTACTATTCCAATGTCGGCTATGCCACGCTCGGCCAGGTGATCGACGACGTTTCTGGCAGCACCTGGGATGATTTCGTCGCCGGGCGTATCTTCGAGCCGCTCGGCATGACCCAATCGCACACCAGCGAGCACGGCTTTATCGACGCAGACAAGCTGGCCAACTGCTGGCTTTGCACGCCGCCGCCCGGTACGCCTCTCGGCCGCGATGCGCTCGGCAATCGTAACGACAACCGGGCGGTACCGCACGCGGCCTTGGCCGAGATGGGTGCGACGGAAAGGCAGGTTCGCGTCGTCCCGTGGCGCTCGGAGCGCGTGGTCGTGTCGGCTGGACTCATCAATTCCACAGCGCGTGATATGGCGCAATGGATGCGGCTGCATCTCAACGGGGGTGAATACCAGGGGCGCAGGCTGATCAGCGCCGAGCGGATGAACGATCTTCATAGCGCGCAGATCGTCGCACCGCCGTTCGCACGTACGCCCGGTTTTAAACCCACTGGCTATGGGATGGGCTTGAGTCTCGGAACCTATCGCGGATTCGCGGCCATTCAACACGGCGGTGGACGCGTGGGATATGGCGCGATGGTGTGGATGTTCCCCGAACGAAAACTCGGTATCGTCTATTTGCAGAACATCGACCAGCGGGACGGGCCGCCGCTGGATCTGATCGCGCTTCGCTTCGCCGATCACTACTTGGGTATCGCTCATACGCCCGAGGACGACCGCAAGGCGCTGGAAGGCGTGCCCTTCCCGGCGATGGCATCGGGGACGCGTCATCCACAATGCTCGGCGAGCGCACCGCGCGCGAATCAGGCGGAGCTTCGGCGCTACGAAGGCGCATATCGAAACGAAGCCGTGGGCGAGGCGCGGGTTGCGAGAGAGGGCGACCACCTGGCGTTGACGATCGTGGACGGAGCGGTCATGGATCTTCGGCCCGCGCCCGGGGGTGATTTTACCGAATGCTTCCGAGGTCACGAGCAAGAGCCGACGCCGCTGCGCTTCATTCACGACTCAAAAGGGAGCGTCGTGGAATTCGCTCTGGGCGACGATAAACCCGGAGCGCTGATCGACGAGCTGCGCTTTCGGCGCCCCACGGCACCCGCCGAGTCGAGTTCCCAATAGCGTTGTACCAATAGACGGTGTCGTTGCCGAATGCGCTGCCGGCCGCGTAGACCAGCAACGGTCGCATGCGTTTGCCGGCGACAGCGCGGCCTTTGTAGCCATGCCGCTCGGTCGCGGGATCGGGCTCGACCGATCGAACTGGTTGATCTGGAAGTCGTAGGTCGCGTTCGACGGACAAACCCGCGCCGCCTTTGCCGTAAACTGCAGCCATGCCACGCAAAGCCGCCGCCGAGCCGTCACCCGTTGCCGATTTCGAGGCCTCGCTCGCTGCGCTCGAGCAGCTGGTCGACACTATGGAGCGCGGCGAACTGAGTCTCGAAGAATCGCTCGCCGCCTACGAGCGTGGCGTCGGCCTGTACCGGCGCTGTCAGCAGGCGCTCGAACAGGCCGAGCTGCGCGTGCGCCTGCTCAGCGACCCGGCCAATCCAGACGCCGCCGAGCCATTCGGCGCGGCCGACGCCTGATCGGCGGCAAGCGATGCCCAGGTCGGTGACGCCTGCCGCGCACGACGCGGTGTTCGATCTCTGGCGCGGGCGCGTCGATGCCGCGCTTGATCGCGCGCTGCCATCGTCGACCGATTCCCCGCAGCGGCTGCACGCCGCGATGCGCCACGCGGTGCTGCTCGGCGGTAAGCGCATGCGGCCGTTGCTGGTCTACGCGACCGGCAGCGCATTCGGCGCCGACAGCGCCGCACTCGATGCGCCTGCTGCGGCCGTCGAACTGATCCATGCCTACTCGCTGGTGCACGACGATCTGCCGGCGATGGACGACGACGCGCGGCGTCGCGGCCAGCCGACGGTGCACGTCGCGTTCGACGACGCTACTGCGATCCTCGCCGGCGATGCGCTGCAATCGCTGGCGTTCGCCACGCTCGCCGACGCGCCACTGCCTGCCGATGCACGCGTGGCGATGCTGCGCGAACTGGCCATCGCCGCCGGCGCGCACGGCATGTGCGGCGGCCAGGCACTCGACATCGACGCAACCGGCGCGGCAGCAGCAACCACACTGGCGCAGCTCGAGCGCCTGCACGCGCTGAAAACCGGCGCACTGCTGCGTGCCGCGGTACGGCTCGGTGCGATCGCCGCCGCTGCCGATGCGCCGGCACGCGCAGCGCTCGACCGCTATGCCGACGCGCTCGGGCTCGCGTTTCAGATCCGCGACGATCTGCTCGATATCGAAGGCGATGCCGACACGCTCGGCAAGACCGCCGGCAAGGACGCCACGCAGCGCAAGGCGACGTTTCCGGCCCTGATCGGCGTCGCTGCGTCGCGCTCGCGATTGCGCGCGCTTGGCGACGCGATGAGCGAGGCGCTGCGGCCGTTTGGCGACGCTGCCGCGCTGCTCGCCGCGCTCGGCCGCCGCGCGATCGAGCGCACGCACTGATCGGCGATCGTTTGCGCGTGCGAGCAGACCGCTCGCTGCGCTGGAGATAACAGCGGTTTTCAGTCGACCGCTGCCGCGATCGTTATTCCGCCGAAGCCATGCTCCGCGTCGCCAGCAGACGGTCGAGCACCGATTTCAACGCCAGCGGACGCAGCGGTTTCTGCAGCAGGCCGAGGCCACGCTCGGCGGCGTGGCGGCGCACCGCGTCGGTGGCATCGGCGCTGAGGATCAGGGTCGGGCGATCGCCGAATCGCGCAGTCAGACGCGCGTGCAGCGCGGTGCCGGTGTCAGCGTGGTCGAGGTGATAGTCAAACAGCCACAGCGCCGCGTCGCGATTGGCGATCGCGCGCTCGGCGGCACTGCCGTCGGCGACTGCGTCGACACTGCAGCCCCAGCCTTCGAGCAGCCGGCGCAGTGCGTGGAGCGCGAGTGGCTCGTTGTCGACGACGAGGACGTGACAGCCGTCGAGAGCGGTTTTTGTCGGCATGGCGTGACTGTGTGGCGCAGCATCGGCAACGCGCGGCACGGTCAGCGCGAACACACTGCCGCGTGCAAGGCCACTGCGCAGCGTCAGCGGCGCATCGAGCAGACGCGCGATGCGGTCGGCAATCGCGAGACCGAGGCCCAGTCCCTGACCGGGCGCGCCGTCGCCACGACGGAACTCCTCGAACAGCGTCGCCTGCAGGGCGTGGTCAATGCCTGGGCCGGTGTCGTGCACCTCGATGCGCAGCGCAGTGCCGGTGCGCCGCACGCCGAGCAGCACGCCGCCGCGCGCGGTGTAGCGCACCGCATTGGCGAGGAAGTTCTGCAGCACCCGGCGCAGTAGCTGCGGGTCGCTGTGCGTCCACGCACGCGTAGGCACGTGCGCGAATGCCAGGCCGCGATCGGCGGCGAGTGCGCGGAACTGCGCGGCCAGCGGGTCGAGCACCTCGGTCAGTGGAAAATCCCGGCACTGCGGCACCAGTCCGCCGGCCTCAAGCCGCGACATGTCGAACAAACCGGTGAGCAGATCGGTCGTCGCATCGAGCGCGCCGCGGATCTGCACGATCGATTCGCGCAGCGCTGGCGCGTCGATCTGCTGCGACAGCGCGTCGGTAAAAAGATGCGCGGCGTGCAGCGGCTGCAGCAGGTCGTGGCCGACCGCGGCGAGAAAGCGGCTCTTGGCGTCGTTGGCGCGTTCGGCCTCGCGCTTGGCGGCCTCCAGCAGCGCGGTGCGCTCGCCGACGCGCTGCTCAAGGGTCTCGTTGCTGCGTTTGAGGTCGGCCTCGGCGCGCCGGAACGCGGTGACATCGCTGAAGGTGGCGACGAAGCCGCCGCCGGGCATCGGATTGCCGCGGACCTCGATGATGCTTGAAGCGCCGTGCGCACCGTCGAACACGCGCTCGGACAGGTGCGGCGTGCCGGCGCGCATGAAGGCCAGGCGGCGCTGCAGTGCGCGCTCGGCGTCGCCGGGCATCGGCAGCATGTTCAACGCCCAGCGGCTGAGGTCGGCGATCGGCCGGCCGACTTGCAGCAGTTCGGCGGGAAAACCGAACAGTTCGGCATAGCGACGGTTCCACGCCACCAGCCGCAGCTGCGCGTCGACAACACTGATGCCGTGGCTCATGTTTTCGAGCGCGCCTTCAAGCACGCGCTGGTTGAAGCGCAGGTCCTGCGAGACCTCACCGACGATCGCGGCGATGGTGTCGAGATCGGGACCGGCATCGCGACGCGCGGCGTCGAGCAGCAGCCGCGCCGAGGCGCTGCCGAGTACGGCGGCGAGCTCGCGCTCCAGCATCGCCTCGATCGCTGCCGGCACCGCGCCGCTGACTGGCGCGTCGCGCAGCAGCGCATCGACGGCCTGCTCACTCAGAAAGCGCCGCCCGGCATTGCGCAGCGTTTGCAGATCCGATCCACGAGTTTCGTTGCGGCGCGGCACCGGCCGCGCGATGGCCAGCAGCGCGGTGGTCAGTGTGCCGACAAACAGACTGGCGCCGACCGCGCGGCCGAGCCGGCTCCAGCCGGTGAGCCCGAACAGCGACTCCGGCGACAGCCAACTCATGCCGAAAGGCCCGTGCGACAGCCACGCCGCATCGCTGCCGGCCATCGCTGGCAGCATCACCCACGCCCACACGGCAAATGCCGCGTGCACGCCGACAGTGGCCGCACGCGGCGGCGTCTGCGGCCGCCACACCGCGAATACCAGCGTTGGCGCGATCGTGGCGAGTGCCGAGAACGACACCGCGCCGACGTCGGCGAGCGCGTCATTGCCGCTGATCAACCGGCTATACGCCCACGCCGACAGCATGATCGCGACGATACCGCCGCGCCGCAGTCGCAGCAGATCGCCGCGGCGGTCGTCCGTGCGCGACCACGCACCGCGCAGCAGGCCGGGCGCAAACCAGTGATTGCCGATCATCAGGCTCAAAGTCAGCGTGCTGACCACGACCATGCCGGTCGCCGCGGACAGGCCGCCGAGAAACGCGAACAGCGCGACGCCCTCGTAGCCCTGCGCAAACGGCAACGCGAGTGCGTACATGTCCGACGGCACGCGCACCTCGAGCAAAGCGCCGCCGGCACGCGCCAGCGGCAATGCCGGCAGCGCAATCAGCAGCAGATACAACGGAAACAGCCAGCGCGCGGTGTGCACATGGGCGGCGTCGCGGCATTCGACGACGCCGACATGGAACTGGTGCGGCAGAATGAACATCGCCAGTCCGCCAAGCAGCACCAGCGGCGCGAAACCATCGGCGGCCGGCGCCGGCAAGGTCACCGCTGCGATCGGCGCGGATTTCAGCCCGAACCACACAAAGCCGCCGAGCACCAGCATCGCGGCGAGTTTGAACAACGACTCGAACGCCATCGCCAGCACCAGCCCGCGATTGTGCTCGGCCGCACTCGCGCGGCGGGTGCCGAACAGCATCGCAAACAGCGCCATCGCCAGCGCGACATACAGCGAACCGTCGCGCCACAGCGACGGCTCGCGCAGCGCCGCGCCACCGTCGGTAATCGTCGCGAAGCTCATCGTCACCGCCTTGAGCTGCAGCGCGATGTACGGGATCAGCCCGAGCGCGGCGATCAGCGTCACCGTCGCCGCCAGCCACGCGTCCTTGCCGAGCCGCGTGGCGATCAGGTCGGCGAGCGAGGTGGCATTGGTCTCGCGCGCGAGTTTGACCAAGCGGATCATGAAGGCGACGGCGAGCGCGTAAAACGCGATCGCACCGAGAAACGTCGGCGGCAGCGGCCAGCCGTAGCGCGCGGCCTGGGTGACGGTGCCGTAGAAGGTCCACGAGGTGCAGTGCACCGCCAGCGACAGTGCATAGACGTGCCGCCAGTGGCGCGAGAACGCGCCTGGATGGCGCTCGCCGTACAGTGCTGTGCCGAACAGCAGCGCCAGCCACAACAGCGCGGCGAGCACGACGATGCCGATGCTCAGCACCGCAACGCGTCCGCGATCGTCTGTGATGTGCTGGCGTCGGTCACACGCTGCCCCGTTTCGTCGTCGCGAGCATATCGCAGCGCCGCACGGCAGCATCCCTGTAGGAGCGCTCTTGTCCGCCGCATCCCGGACACCCGTTTAAGGCAACGCGGATCGAGTACTAGAAATTCGTCATCGGCGCACGTAACTATCTTCTTCTTCGTCATCTCTCGCACCTCAGAATTGCGATATTGAATCGCTTATCCCGGTGTCCGAGAAGCGGGGGCAGGGTCACGCACGCCATCGCCAAAGATCGCGCACGATGGCGCCACCAGCCGTCACCTGGGCAAACGCCAGGGCCGGCGCAAAATAAAACGCTTCACCACACCACCATCGCCGCGTAGCACACACAGGACACCGCGCATGATCCGCTGGTTCAAACGCATCGCGATGCTGGTCGTCGCCGTCGTCATCGCGACCGTCATCGCCGGCTGGTGGCTGCTGCGCGGCAGCCTGCCGACGCTCGACGGCGAGGCCGTCATCGTCGGTTTGTCGGCCCCGGTCACCCTCCAGCGCGACGCGCTCGGCGCGGTCACCATTGCTGCCGCGAACGAAACCGACGCGTTGCGCGCGCTCGGCTATGTGCATGCGCAGGAGCGGTTTTTCGAGATGGACCTGCTGCGCCGCACCGCCGCCGGCGAGCTGTCGGAACTGTTTGGGCCTGTCGCGCTCGACCTCGACAAGCGCCATCGCGTGCACCGCATGCGCGCGCGCGTCGAGGCGCGGCTCACCGCCATCGCCGGCAGTCGCATGCCGCAGCTGCGGGCCTACGCCGACGGCGTCAATGCCGGCCGCGACGCACTGCGCGTGCGGCCCTGGCCCTACCTGCTGCTGCGCCAGCCGCCGCGCGTCTGGCAGCCGGCGGATTCCGCGCTGGCCGGCTATGCGATGTATTTCGACCTACAGGACGCCGGCAACACCCGCGAGCGCGCGCTGGCGCAAATACGCCCGCACCTGCCGCGCGCGCTGTTCGATCTGCTGGTGCGCGACGGCACGCGCTGGGACGCGCCGCTGATGGGTGCGCCACGCGGCGACGCCCCCCTGCCCGACGCCGCCACCGTCGATCTGCGCATGCTGCCGATGCCCGCCTCCACCTCGGGCGGCAAGCCTGCGTCCGACATCGCGCCCGGCAGCAACAATTTTGCGGTGGCCGCCGCGCGTACCGCCGACGGCCGCGCCATCGTCGTCAACGACATGCACCTCGGCCTGCGCGCACCCAACCTGTGGTTCCGGGTGCGCCTGCGCTACCCGGATGCGCGTGCGACGGACGGCCAGGTCGATGTGACCGGCTTCACCCTGCCCGGCCTGCCAGCGGTGGTGGTCGGCAGCAACACGCAGGTCGCCTGGGGGTTTACCAACAGCTATATCGACACCGCCGACTGGGCGGCGGAAGTCGACTGCGCGGCGGTGTCGCATCGCGACGGTTGCGCACGCACGCGCACGGTCGTCGAACGCATCGCCGTGGCCGGGGCCGCGCCGGTGGCATTGCCGGTCACCACAACGGCCTGGGGACCGGTGCTGCGGCGCGAGGGCGGCGGCATGCGGACGCTGCGCTGGGCCGCGCACCTGCCGGGCGCGCTGAATTTCGGCCTCGCCGACTTTGCCCACGCCCGCGACCTCGACGACGCGCTGGCCATCGCCGCGCGTACCGCGCTGCCGACGCAAAACCTCGCCATCGCCGACCGCAGCGGTCGCATCGCATGGCAGCTGCTTGGGCCGATCCCGGATCGCGGCGACCGCTGTCGCGCAGGCAAGGCCGTCGCGACGCCGATCATACGCAGCGCCGACACCGCGGCTGTCGCTGCCGGCGGATCGGACCAGCTCTGCTCCGGCTGGCATCTACGCAGCGATCTCTCGCCGCACATCGTCGATCCGCCGGCCGGTGCGCTGTGGACCGCCAACGCGCGCGTGCTCGACGGCGATGCGCTCACCCGCGTGGGCAACGGCGGCTATGCGTTTGGCGCGCGCGCCCGGCAGATCCGCGACGCGCTGGCGGCACGCAAGACCGTCACCGAACGCGACCTGCTGGCGATCCAGCTCGACGACCGCGCGGTGTTCATGTCCCAGTGGTGGCAGCGGCTGCGCGAGACAGCCGCCGATGCCAAGTCGCCCGCCCTGCGCGAACTCGCCGATGCCGCGAAACCTTGGCAAGGCCGCGCCAGCGTCGATTCCGCCAGCTACCGCATCGTGCGCGCGTGGCGGCTTGCCGTGCACGCGCGCATCGCCGATGGCCTCACCGCACCCGCGCAGGTCGCGCTCGGCGACACCTTCGTCATGCCCGACCTCCCGCAGCTCGAAGGCGTGGTCTGGCCGCTCGTCCGGCAGCGCCCCGCCAACCTGCTGCCGGCTCGCTTCGCGAGCTGGGATGCGCTGCTCGAAGACGCCGCGGTCGAAGTCCGCGACCAGCTCGCCGCGATCGGCACCATCGGCGAGCGCGGTTGGGGCGAACGCAACACCGCTGCCATCTGCCATCCGCTCGCCAAAGCGATCCCGCAGATCGGCACGCGCCTGCTGTGCATGCCGCCCGATCCGCTGCCCGGCGACAGCATGATGCCGCGCGTGCAGGGCCCGGCCTTCGGCGCGTCGCAGCGTATGGTCGTCTCCCCCGGCCACGAAGCCGACGCCATCGCGCACATGCCCGGCGGCCAGAGCGGGCATCCGCTGTCGCCGTTCTGGGGCGCGGGGCACGACGATTGGGTGCAAGGGCGGGCGACGCCGTTCTTGCCGGGGCCTGCCGAACACACCATGACGCTGAGCTTGCGGTGATCGGGACGCTATTTACCGATCCGTTTTCAGTGCCGCTGGCTGCGAAGGCCGGCGAGCGATCGACCGAGCCGTTGTCGGCCGGGGCTCACGTCCGCGGTCGAGTGCCTGCACGGGCGGCCACCCGGCCGGCACGACGCCGTCGCGCAGAGGCGCGCGATGTTTGCCGATCAACCACCTGCGACGGTTAAAACCTCAGTCCCCGAGTCCGACCGGACAGCTGACGCCGGTGCCGCCGAGGCCGCAGTAGCCGGCCGGATTCTTCGCCAGATACTGCTGGTGCTCGTCCTCGGCGTAATAGAACGTCGGTGCCGGGAACACGATCTCGGTGGTGATCGCGCCGAGTCCTGCTTCGGTCAAACGCTGCTGGTAGGCGTCGCGGCTGGCGATCGCGGCGGCGTATTGCGCCTGGGTGTCGCAGTAGATCGCCGAGCGGTACTGGGTGCCGGTGTCGTTGCCCTGGCGCATGCCCTGGGTGGGGTTGTGGTTTTCCCAAAAGGTCTTGAGCAGCGCGTCGAACGACACCTTGGCGTCGTCATAGATCACCAGCACCGCCTCGGCGTGGCCGGTCTCACCGCTGCAGACTTCGCGATAGCTGGCGTTGGGCGTGTAGCCGCCGGCGTAGCCGACCGCGGTGGTCTCGACGCCGGGAATCGTCCAGAGCTTGCGCTCCGCGCCCCAGAAGCAGCCCATGCCAAACTGCACGCGCTGCAGACCGGAAAACTCGCCCTGCAGCGGCTTGCCGCTGACGTAGTGGCGGTTGTCGAGCGGCATCGGCGTGTCGCGGCCGCGCATGGCCTGCTCGGGCTGCGGTAGACGCTGCTTGTAGGCACCGATTCCGAACATGACGATCGACTCCAGATGTGGTGTCGAGGATGTGCGGGCGACGAGCGCTGCTTCAAGCGCTGGCGGTGGGGTGGCGGTGGGGTGGCGGTGGTGATGGCGGTGGCGGTGGCGGTGGCCGCGTTTGGCCTCATGATCCGCTGCACCGATACCGATACCAATACCGAAGTTTCAGAATCGTCATCCCGGCGTACGCCGGGACCCATGTCCCGGTGCCCGTGCAGGTTTCCCGCGCGCAGCTGGATCGTCACGCTGGGTCCCGGCTTGCGCCGGGATGACGGCAGGTCAATGACCGGCGGTAGTGGTGTGGCGGTAGTGGTGTGGTAGCGGTAGCGGCTGTCGCGTTTGGCCTCCGCTCCGCTTCACCAATACCAATACCGAAGTTTCAGAATCGTCA
>JBOHYD010000014.1:0-11616 GCA_050737635.1 Luteimonas sp.
CAAAAAACGGTACGCTTTTCCCGCCTCCCGCCTCCCGCCTCCCGCCTCCCGCCTCCCGCCTCCCGCCTCCCGCCTCCCGCCTCCCGCCTCCCGCCTCCCGCCTCCCGCCTCCCGGACCCCCATGCGCATCATCAGCTTCAACGCCAACGGCATCCGCTCCGCTGCCAGCAAGGGCTTCTTCGACTGGTTTGCCGCACAGGACGCCGACGTGCTGTGCCTGCAGGAAACCAAGGCGCAGGAGCATCAGCTCACCGGCGCCGACGGCCTGCACGCGGATTTTCTGCCGGCCGGCTACCGCGCGTGGTTCAAGGATGCCAGCACCAAGAAGGGCTACAGCGGCGTCGCGATCTACAGCCGCCGCGCGCCGGACGAGGTGCGCACCGTGCTCGGCTGGGCCCCTTTCGACGACGAGGGCCGCTACATCGAAGCGCGCTTCGGCAACTTGAGCGTGGTGTCGTTCTACATCCCGTCCGGCAGCTCGGGCGAACTGCGCCAGGGCTTCAAGTACGAGGTGATGGACTGGCTCAAGCCGGTGCTCGATGGCTGGCTCGCCAGCGGCCGCGACTACATCCTTTGCGGTGACTGGAACATCGTGCGCTCGCGGTTGGACATCAAGAACTGGGCGTCCAACCAGAAAAACTCCGGTTGCCTGCCGGCCGAGCGTACGTGGCTCAACGGCCTGTGCGGCGACGCCGATGCCGCCACCGCGCCCGGCGGCCGCGACGGCTGGGTCGACGCCTACCGCGCGCTTGAGCCCGAGGGCGAGGACTACACTTGGTGGAGCGCGCGTGGTGCGGCGCGTGCCAACAACGTCGGCTGGCGCATCGACTACCAACTGGTCACGCCGTCGCTGCACGGTCGTCTGAAGGCGTGTGCGATCCATCCCGCGCCGCGCTTCTCCGATCACGCACCTTATGTGGTGGATTACGCCGAATGAACCGGCCGCCGACGACACCGTCAGCCGCATCGCCGGCGACATCCACGTCGTACAAAGGCTGGGCCGGCATCCGCCGCGCGTTCGCGACGCCGTCGGCGCTGACGATGCTGCTGCTGGGCTTTGGCAGCGGCCTGCCGTTTCTGCTGATCGCCTCGCAGACGCTGGCGGTGCGGTTGCGCGATGTCGGCCTCGACCTGCGCAGCATCGGCCTGATCAGCCTCGCGAGTTTCTTCTATCTGATGAAGTTCCTGTGGGCACCGCTGATCGACCGCTACGCGTTTCCGCTGACCGCGTTTCTCGGCCGCCGGCGCTCGTGGCTGCTGGTGTCGCAGGTCGCGGTGCTGGTGGCGCTGGTGGCGCTTGCCTACAGCACGCCGGAGCTTGGCGTCACCGGTCTCGTCGGCTGGGTGCTGGTCGCCTCGTTCGCCGGCGCGACCCAGGACTCGGTAGTCGATGCCTACCGCATCGAGATCGCGCCGGCCAACGCGCAGGCCGCACTGGCGGCGACCTACACGCTCGGCTATCGCATCGGCCTGATCCTGGCCGGTGCCGGCGCGCTGTACATCGCCGATTTCGAAGGCTGGACGACGGCGTATCTGGCGATGGCGTCGCTGATGTTGCTGCCGATCGTGACCACGCTGCTGTGCCGTGAGCCGGTCGCAGCGGAGTTGACCGTGGTCCGCCGGATCGATTTTCTCGGTGCGTTCTGGCAGCCGTTTGCGAGTTTTTTCGCCAACAACGGGCTGGCATTCGGGCTGGCGCTGCTGCTGTTCGTGGGGCTGTTCAAGTTTCCCGATCAGGTGATCGGGGTGATGACCGGGCCGTTCTATCTCGATTCCGGCTACAGCAAGTCCGACATCGCCACAGTGTCGAAACTGTTTGGCGTGTGGATGGGCATCGTCGGGGCGTTTGGCGGCGGTCTGGCGGTGGCGGCGTTCGGGTTCCGGCGGATGTTGCTGGTCGCGACGCTCGGCGTGGCGCTGTCCAACCTCGCGTTCTTGCTGATGGCCCACTACCCGGGGCAGATCTGGGCGTTTTACGTGGCGTTGAGCGCCGACAACCTGTTCCAGGGCTTCGCCGGCGTCACCCTGATCGCGTTCATGTCGTCGCTGACCGACCGCAATTTCACCGCCACGCAGTTTGCGCTGCTGGTGTCGCTGGCCAACCTGCCCGGCAAGTTCGTCGGCGGCGTGTCCGGTTACATCGTCGAGGCGACGTCGTACGGCGCGTTCTTCTTGCTCAGCGCGTTCACGGTGATCCCGACGCTGGGCTTGCTTGCGTGGCTGTGGCGGCGTATCAAGGAGACCGCGCCGACGCCACACAACGCGCCGGCGCCCGCCACTCCGGGCCGTGCATGACCGACATCGTGCTCCACGACATCGACCCGGTGCTCGCCGACCGCATCAGGCGCGTGTCCGTCGCGCGCGGATGGACGGTGCCGCGCACGCTGCTGCATCTGCTGGAGCAGGGTCTGCACGGGTACGAGGGCGACGGCGGCGTGCGCTTCGACAACTCCGAAGCCGACGTGCTGCAGGCCGCGATCGCGGCGCTGGAAGGCATTCCCAACGCCGACGGGTTTGCCTTGATCGGCAAGCTGTCGCCGCCGACCGACAGCCGCGCCGGCGCTCAGGCCGAGTAGATTCCGCCGAGCACGCGCGGCCCCACCGCGCCACTGACGCCGGGCAAGTTGCCCGGCCGACCGTGCACGGTGGCGTGCGCGAGCCACGCAAAGCCCATCGCCTCGACCATGTCCGGGTCGACGCCATGCGCGGCGCTCGATTCGACCACCATCTCCGGCAGCGCGATCGCGAGTGCGGCCATCAATGCCGCGTTGTGCACGCCGCCGCCGCAAGCGATCATCCGCGCGCTGGCCGGCTGGGTCGCACGCAGCGCGTCGGCGATGGTGCCGGCACTCAGCCGCAGCAGCGTCGCCTGCACGTCGGCGGCTGATTCGTGGCCGGTGAGCGCGGCCTCGACCCAACCGAGATGGAAGTGGTCGCGGCCGGTGGATTTTGGCGGCGGCCGCGCAAACCACGCGTCGCCGCGCAGGCGCGCGAGCAGTGCGTCGTCGACGTGGCCGCTAGCGGCGAACGCGCCGTCGCGATCGAACGCGGTGCCGCTGTGACGCAAGCACCAGGCGTCCATCAGGCCGTTGGCCGGGCCGCTGTCGAAGCCGCGCACGTCACCATTGCCGTGATCATCGCCGCGCCGCGGCAGCAGCGTCAGGTTGGCGATGCCGCCGAGATTGAGCACCGCGCGGTCCTCGTCGGCGGATCGCAGCAGTGCGGCGTGCAGCGCCGGCAGCAAGGGCGCGCCGTGGCCGCCGGCGGCGACGTCGCGACGGCGGAAATCCGCCACCGTGCGCACGCCGGTGCGCTCGGCGATGGTATTGGGATCGCCGAGCTGCAAGGTATAGCCGTGCACGCCGTCGTCGCGACGGCCGCCCGGCCGGTGGCGCAGCGTCTGCCCGTGCGAGCCGATCGCGGCAACTTCGGTGGCCGCGGTGCCGCTGTCGGCGAGCGCTTGCAGCGCGGCAGCGGCGAACGCGCGGCCGATGCGCACGTCGAGCTCGGCGATGTCGTCGAGGCTCAGGGTCGCGTCGCGCTGGCCGAGCTCGACCAGCCGCGCGCGCAGCGCCGGTTGCCACGGATAGGTGCGGCCGAAGCGCAGCGCGATCCGCGCGCCGTCGCCGTCGATCCGCACCAGCGCGGCGTCGATGCCGTCGGCGCTGGTGCCGGAGATCAGGCCGAGGTAGAGGGTATTTGCGGACATCGAGGCCCTTGGTAGGCGCGCCCGATGGGCGCAATGGGCGTTGCCGGTAACGCCCGATCGCATCCATCGGACGCTGCTACGGCGCGGGTCAGCCTGTCTTTGATGCCGCGTTTGCCGACGCGCGCCACGCGCGATGGCCACGATGGGCGTTGCCAGTAACGCCCAAGCGCACCCATGGGGCGCTGCTACCGCGCGGATCAGCCTTTCTTCGACGCCGCGCGCTTGCCGACACGCGCCACGCGCTTGTCGGCGTCTGCGACCGGCACCTCGGCATAGATGATGTGCTCGACCTTCTCGATGCGCGCCAGCGCCGGGCCGGCCTGGGCGCGGAACTGGACAAGCTCGGTGCCGCGCAGCGGCTCCGGCGGCGGCATCGTCACCGCCAGCGGGTTGCGGTGCACGCCGTTGATGCGGAACTCGTAGTGCAGGTGCGGGCCGGTGGCCAGGCCGGTGCTGCCGACGCGGCCGATCGCCGTGCCCTGGCTGATGCGCTGGCCCTGGCGGATCTTGCCGAACGCCGACATATGCCCGTATAGCGTGGTGTAGCCGCGGCCGTGGTCGAGGATCACCGTTCGGCCGTAGCCGCCCTTCCAGCCCAGGAACGCCACACGTGCATCGCCGGCGGCCATGATCGAGGTGCCGGTGCCGGCGGCGTAGTCGACGCCCATGTGGCCGCGCATGCGTCCGAGTACCGGATGCTTGCGCATGCCGAAGCCGGAACTGATGCGCGCATACGGGATCGGCATGCGGATGAAGCTGCGCTTCAACGGCCGGCCGTCGCCGGTGAAATATTCCGACTTGCCGTTGCGCTCGAAGCGGAAGCCGCTGTGCAGCTCATCACCGGTGGTGAAGGTCGCGGCCAGCACCGGGCCGGTGCGCAGCAGCTCGCCCTCACGCCAAACCTGCTCGACGACCACGCTGAAGCGGTCGTCGGAGCCAACGTCGGAGTTGAAATCGATGGCGTATTTGAAGATGTCGTCGGTCAGCGTATTGATCGCGCCGCCGGACAGGCCGAGTTTGCGCGCCGATTTGAACAGCGAGCGGCCGACCTTGCCGCTGATCACCGCGGTGCGGGTTTCGGTCGGGCGTTCGACGACTTTCTCGACCACGCTGTCGCCGGCCAAGGTCAGCTCGACGCGGTGGGTCTCGTCGCGGTCGTAGCGGAACGCGCGCAGCGCCGTCGGCTGGCCGCTGGCGGCCGCCAGCGGCAGGGCGAACGCCAGCTCGGTGCCGGGCTTGATGCGGGTCAGCGAGGACGTCACGCCGGGGTGCTCAAGCAGGCGCTGCAGGTCGGTCGCCGGGATGCCCTGCTGCGCGAACACATCGCTCAGCGTCTCACCCTTGGCGACGGTGACGATCTGCCAGCTGTCGCCGGACTGCCCGCGCAGCTTGCCCAACGGCAGTGGCGGCAGGCTCAGCGACATCGTCGTGCGGATGACGTGGGTCGGAGTCTGCATCGCGCTGGAAAACCCCGGCACGATCGCGGAAACCAGGGCGCCGAGCGTCGCGAACAGGCTGGCGTGCGCCCAGTGGCGACGCGTCCAGCGGCCGCTGAAGTGGTGCGTCCAGTGCGCGCCGGAGGCCGGTTCGACCGCGGGCCGGGTTCGGTTCAGTGCCGCATCGCGGAGATTCTTCAGGCGAATACGCTGGCTGCGACTGGACGCGGTCGGCTCGGTCATCGGGCAATTCCCAGCTCGGCGTGAAAGGCGTATCAGAGCGCTACCATAGTCACGCGACATGTACCCGTCAAATCATTGAGCCGGCTGGAGTTTTTGGCCGGACCGACTTAACTTTCGGTTAACTCAAGTTTTACGCGCGCGCCGCCGCAAGCGCGATCAACCCTGCGATCAACCCGGGAACCACCACTCTTGTCCGTCTCCACCGACCACCACCACGCCCTCGCGCTGATCGCGCGCGGCAGCGACGAGATTCTCAAGCGCGACGAGCTCGAAGCGCGCCTCAACCTCGGCCGTCCGCTGCGCGTGAAGTGCGGCTTCGACCCAACCGCGCCGGACCTGCACATCGGCCACACCGTGCTGCTCAACAAGATGCGGCAGTTTCAGGATCTCGGCCATCAGGTGATCTTCCTGATCGGTGATTTCACCGGGATGATCGGCGATCCGTCCGGCAAAAACGTCACCCGCAAACCGCTGACCCGAGCCGATGTCGACGCCAACGCGCGCACCTACGCCGACCAGGTGTTCAAGGTGCTCGACCGCGACCAGACCGAGCTGCGCTTCAACAGCGAATGGTTCGGCCAGATGACCGCCGCCGACATGATCCGCCTCGCCGGCCAGCACACCGTGGCGCGGATGCTCGAACGCGATGATTTCGCCAAGCGCTATGCCGCGCAGCAGTCGATCGCGATCCACGAGTTTTTGTATCCCCTGGTGCAAGGCTACGACTCGGTCGCGCTGAAGGCCGACGTCGAGCTCGGCGGCACCGACCAGAAGTTCAACCTGCTGATGGGCCGCGGCCTGCAGGAGCACCACGGCCAGCCGCCGCAGGTCGTGCTGACGATGCCCTTGCTGGAGGGCCTCGACGGCGTCGACAAGATGTCCAAGTCGCTCGGCAACACCATCGGCATCGACGAACCCGCGATCGACATCGTCAACAAGACCATGAAGATCAATGATGCGCTGATGTGGAAGTGGATCGAGCTGCTGAGCTTCGAGATCGGCGTCGCCGACGCGCGTGCGCTGCAGCTTGAGGTCGCGCAGGGTGCGCTGAATCCGCGCGACGTCAAGCTGCGCCTAGCGCGCGAACTGACCGCGCGCTTCCACGATGCGGCGTCCGCCGAACACGCGATCGCCGGCTGGCACGCCGCGGTGCGCGGCGACGGCGATACGGCGCTGCTGGCGCTGCAGGACGTGACGATTCCCGCCGCCGGTATCCGCATCGGCGCGCTGCTGACCGCCGCCGGCATCACCCCGAGCAACTCGGAGGCCGCGCGCAAGTTGAAGGAGCGCGCGGTGCGCATCGACGGCGCGGTGGTCGAGGACGCCGGGCTGATGCTGGCACCGGGATTCGAGGGCGTGGTGCAGGTCGGCAAGCGCAATTTCGCGCGCGTGCGGCTGGTGGTGTAGCGCGCAATGCGACCGGTTTTGTGGTTGGCGCGCAAAACGTTGTCGTAGGCGCGGCGGACGCCGCGATCGCACATTGCCGGCAGGGCCCATCGCGGCGGCGGCTCCTACGAGCGCTCGGATCGCCGTGCGATGGCGTGGTTGGCGAGCCGTGCTACGTACCGATATGCAATGCCGCCTGCACCATCAGCGTGATCACGCAGACAATGCCGCCGAGCCAGACCGCACTGCGCGCACGGGCAAGGCCGCCGAGATAGCACAGGCCGTGCAGCACCCGCAGTACGATGAAGGCGACGGCGAGCATCGTCACCAGCGTCGTTTCCACGCCCGCAAACTGCGCCATCAGCACACCCGCGGCAAACGCCGGAAACGCCTCGAAGGCATTGAGCTGCGCGGCGTTGGCGCGCTGCACGCGTGGATTGTCCTGTCGCGTCAGCCACGCGCGCGGGTCGCGGTTGTCGTAGCGCTGGCCAGCCTGTTTGGCAACGCCAGTCCACACGTAAGGCAGCAGCGCGGCGATCAGCACACACCAGTAGGCGCAGGTCATCGGGTCGGGTCCTGTGGTTGTCGGGGATCGGCGGTACGGCCAGTCCATCGTCGACCAGATCACCTGTTCTGTCGAGCGACCGGCATGGCGGACGGGGCGCGACACGGCCTCCCGCCGGCGTGAACTTCAGCACTGCAACCCGCCATGCGCAATGCCCGGCGCACCAATCACTTCAACGTCGCCTCAAACAACGCATCGATCCTTCGGTATTCGTCATACCACGCATCGGCGTGGGTGAAGCTGTGGCGTTCCAGCGGGTACGGCGCGAGCTGCCACTTGTCCTTGCGTAGCTCGATCAGACGCTGGGTCAGCATCACCGAGTCCTTGAAGAACACGTTGTCGTCGATCATGCCGTGGGCGATCAGCAGGTGGTCGCTCAGGCCGTGGGCGTATTCGATCGGCGATGAGGTCTTGTAGGCCTCGGGATCGAGTTCGGGGGTGTTGAGGATGTTGGAGGTGTATTCGTGGTTGTACTGCGACCAGTCCGATACTGGGCGCAGCGCGGCACCGGCCTTGAACACGCCGGGTTCGCGGAACAGCGCCATGAAGGTCAGAAACCCGCCGTAGCTGCCGCCGTAGATGCCGGCGCGGTCGCGGTCGCCCTGCTGGTGGGCGACCAGCCAGTCGAGGCCGTCGAGGTAATCGTCGAGTTCGGGATGGCCCATGTTGCGGTAGATCGCGGTGCGCCAGTCGCGGCCATAGCCTTCGGAGGCGCGGTAGTCGAGATCGAGCACGATGTAGCCCTGCTGCACCAGCCGGTTGTGAAACATCTGCTCGCGGAAGTACCGCGTGTAGCGCGCGCTGACGTTCTGCAGATAGCCGGCGCCGTGCACGAACATCACGATCGGATACTTCTTGCCCGACTCGAGCTGCTTCGGCGCGTAGTACTTGCCCCAGACCGTGCCGGCGCCGCGCTTCGACGGCACCTGCACGTACTGCGGCTGGATCCAGTCGATCGCCTTGAACGCCGGCTTGCGGGTGTCGGTGAGTGCGCGCAGGTCGCGGCCGTCGACGGATGCGACCGACAGCTGCACCGGCGTGTAGCTCGCGGAATGCGTGACCAGCAGGCGACGGCCGTCGGGCGACAGCACGAAACCTTCGACGCCGTCGAGCGACGTGAGTTCGCGCACGTCGCCGCCCGCCGCCGGCACGCTGCAGACTTCGTAATCGCCCGGCCACTGGCGGTTGCAGACGAAGTAGAACGTGCGGCCATCGCGCGACAGCCGCGGCGACGAAACTTCCCATTTGCCGGAGGTGAGCGCGCGAAGCTTGTTTCCACCGGCGACATAGAGCTGCGAGTAGCCGGACTGCTCCGACAGCAGCCACAGCGCACCGTCGGCCGTCCAGCCGAAATCGTTGAAGCCCCAGTTGATCCAGGCCTCGTCGTGCAGATGGTGGCGCGACTGCAGCGCGGCGTTGGCGAGGTCGACCGACGCGATCCAGCGGTCCTTGTTGTCGACCGCGCGCACCAGCATCGCAACCTGGCGGCTGTCGTCGCTCCAGTGGATCGCCGGGCCGCTGCCGCTGCCGTCGGTCTCGATGCGCACGTCGCGATTGCCCTTCAACGGGTCCTTCTTCGCGGCCTTGCGCAATGCGGCCAGCGGATCGGTGGCGATGCCGGGCAACGCGTCGTAGTTCAGTTCGGTCGCCTTGGCATTGGCGGTATCGACCAGCCACACGGTCTGTGCGATCGGCGCATTGCGGCCGACGCGGCTGCGGGCTTCCTTCGACTCCTCGTAGCCGGATTCGGTGACGTAGTTTGGCAGCTTGCTCTTCTGGCCGGCGTCGGCGTCCTTTTTTTGCGTCACCACGATCAGCCAGCGGCCGTCGGGGGCGAGTGCGCTGTCGGTGAGTTCGACGTCCTTGCCAAAATACACCGGCGCGGCGGCGCGGGTCGGGTCGGCCTTGCGCCATTGCTGGTCCTGCTCGCGCACGGCATCGCGGCGCGCCTTGTCGTCGCGCAGCGTCGCGATGATGCGCAACTGGCGCTCGCGCAGGTCATCGGCCTTCGGCGGTTTGGCCGGATCGTCCTCGGCCTTGAGGTTGGAGGCCTGGGTCACGCCGCCAGCGGCGGTCCAGCGGAACCAGTCGTTGCCGCCGCGCCACACCAGGCCGCCGTCGCGGCCCCACTGCGGGCGCGATTCTTCAGCGTCGGTGCGGGTGAGCTGGGTCAGCGCGCCGCTGCGCAAATCGCGAACGAACACATCGCCGCTGCGCACGAACGCCATCCGTGCGCCGGCCGTGTCGACGACCTGCTGGGCGCCGTCGATGCCGGCCAGCGCCGCGCCGTCGAGCCGCGCGGCCGTGCCGCCGTCGATGGTCTGCTGATAGGTGTCGCGGATCGCGCCGCCGTCGCGCTTGAGGGTGTAGTAGGTGCTGGTGCCGTCCCACGACCACCATGCCTGCTCGACACCGGCACCGATCCAGTCCGGATCGGCCATGATCTGCGCCATCGTCAGCGGCGTGGCGGGCTGCGCGAGCGCGCAGGGAACGGTCAGGACGCTGACGGCGGAAGCGAGCAGGGCGTGCATCAGGCGCATGGAGGGATCCGCGTGAAAATTCGCCCAAGCCTAGCAGTCGCACGCCGTTGCGCCTGTCCGAAAAGTACCGAATGGCGTTGCGATGCCCGCGCGTTGCCGCGCACAGTGGCGGTCGTGGATATGATGCTGACCCCTCCTCGGGAAGCGCGGCCATGGATGCACTGATGCTGTCGCGGATCCAGTTCGGATTCGTGATTTCGTTTCACATCCTGTTTCCGGCCTTCACGATCGGTCTCGCCAGCTGGCTGGCGTTTCTCGAGTTCCGCTGGCTGCGCACCCGCGACACGGTGTGGCGCGATCTCTACGGGTTCTGGCTGAAGGTGTTTGCGGTGTCGTTCGGCATGGGTGTGGTGTCGGGCATCGTGATGAGCTTCCAGTTCGGCACCAACTGGTCGGTGCTGTCCGAGCGCGCTGGCAACATCCTCGGGCCGCTGCTCAGCTACGAGGTGCTGACCGCGTTCTTCCTCGAGGCGACGTTCCTCGGGGTGATGTTGTTTGGCAGCAACAAGGTCTCGGAAAAACTGCACTTCTTCGCGACCTGCATGGTCGCGCTCGGCACGCTGATCTCGACGTTCTGGATCCTCTCGGCCAACAGTTGGATGCACACGCCGGCCGGCTACCGCATCGTCAACGGCATCTTTGCGCCGCACAGCTGGTTCGACATCATCTTCAACCCGTCGTTTCCGTATCGCCTCGCGCACATGACGCTGGCGGCGTTCATCACCACCTGCTTTGTGATCGGCGGCGTCAGCGCGGGCTATCTGCTGCGCGGCGTGCATGTCGAGCCAGCCAAGCGAATGCTGAAACTCTCGGTGCTGTTTGCCGCGATCACCGTACCGCTGCAGATTGTCGCCGGCGACCTGCATGGCCTCAACGTGCGCGAGTACCAGCCGATGAAGCTCGCAGCGATGGAAGCGCATTGGAGGAGCGAACCCGGCGACAGCGGCGTGCCGCTGGTGCTGTTTGCGGTGCCCAACGAGGCACTGGAGCGCAACGATTACGAAATCGCCATCCCGCGCCTGGGCAGCCTGATCCTTACCCACAGCTGGGACGGCGACATCGTGCCACTGACCGCAAAACCGCGCGACCAGCGGCCGCCGGTCAAGCCGGTGTTCTATGCGTTCCGGGTGATGGTCGCACTCGGCCTGGCGATGCTCGCACTGGTGATCGCGTCGCTGTGGGCGTGGCGGCGCAAGCGTCTGTTCGACACGCGCTGGTGGCTGTCGCGCCTGACCTTGCGCGGATGGCGGGCGATGACGCTGGCCGGCTTTGTCGCGATCCTCGCCGGCTGGTACACCACCGAGATCGGTCGCCAGCCGTACGTGATCCATGGCCTGCTGCGCACCGCCGATGCGGTCAGCGCGGTCAGCGCGACGGCGGTGCTGACCTCGCTGATCGTGTTTGCGCTGGCGTATGCGACGGTGTTCGGCAGCGGCGTCTGGTACCTCCTCAAGCTGTTCCGCCTCGGCCCGATCCCGCACCAGGCACCGGTCGTCGATGGCGCGGCGTCCGGCGATGGCAGGCCCGGCGATGGCAGGCCGATGCGGCCGCTGTCGGCGGCGGACGAGGCGGTGTAAGGGAAGGTGCAGATGGCGGCGTCAGCCTGGCGAAAGCCATGATCGCGGCAAACGCCGGCAGGCGGCGCGACAGCTGCGGACTGGAGATTCATTGCGCGCATTTTTGCAGAGCGGGCATCAGCGCCAGATTCAAAATGGGTCCCGGCGTTCGCCGGGATGA
>JBOHYD010000015.1:0-22529 GCA_050737635.1 Luteimonas sp.
GGGCACCAGGCTCACGTAGTCGTCAAACTGCTCGACGCCCAAACGGTCCAGCGCCTCGCTGCTGAGCGCGGTGATCGCGATCGGGGTGTCTTGCAACCGCTCTGTGCGCTTGCTGGCGGTGACCATGATGGCCTCGAGGGTCTTGGGCTCGACCGGCCCAGCCGGCGCTGCCGCTTGGTCCGCTGCCGGCTGGGCCGGCGGAGTCTGGGCGAACGCGGCGCCGGTAGCGGTCAGCGCCAAGCTGCAGGCCAGTGCGATCGGTGTTTGTTTGTACATATTGCGGCCCCTGAGAGGTGTCGTTGGCAGCCTAACCAGCCGCTGCGGGCGGCATTTAGGCCGCCGGCATCAAATTTGAGGCCGTAGGCACATTCGGTGGCTCGAACCGCCAACGACGTAGGGTTTGGTCACGCCGCTGTGCATCGGGTCGGCGCGCCTAATCAGCCGCCGTCTCGTCGGTAGTGACGTGCAGACCAGAAACGGCTGGCGTAGCGGGTTCTTGGTTGCAGGGTTCCGGTCAGCGCGCCGGCGCGGCACCGGCTGGTAGCGGCGCGTGCAGTAGGTGCTCGACGAAATAGTCGAACAGCCGGCGGTGAAAGTACGCATCGTCCGCGAGGCTGTGCGTGCGGCCGGGCAGGTAGAGCAGGTCGACGCGGCGATCGGCCTTGATCAGCGCATCGATCAAATGCGCGGTCGATGCGAAGGGCGCGTTTTCGTCGATGTCGCCCCAGGCCAGTAACAGCTTGCCGGCCAAGCGCGACGCCAGCGGGCCGTTGTCCATCTCGCGGTAGTTCTCGGGCACGGCTTGCGGTGTCGGCCGCAAGGTGCCGCCGCCGGCGTACAGCGGCATCGGCAGGTAACCGCCGAGCTGGTAGAACGTCTGCATACTGTGGATGCCCGCCGACGACACGCCGACCTTGAACAGCTCCGGATAACGCAGCATCGCGCGTGCCGTCGCGTAGCCGCCGAAGGAGTGGCCGACGATGCCCACGCGATCAGGGTCGAGGATCGGATAGGCGGTGAGCAACTGGCGCACCACGGCGGCGTGGTCGTCCAGCCCCGGGTCGACCCAGGCGGGCCGGAAGGCCACGTCGTGAAACGCCTTGGAACGCAGCGGCGTGCCGCGGCCGTCGATGACCATGACCGCGAAGCCCAGCTCGGCCAGCGCGGCGGCGCGTCTGCCGTCGCGCCCGCAGCCGGCCTGGACGAAGTTATGCGGCGTGACGGCGACCTGCATGCCGGCGTAGATCTCGTCGATCAGCGGCACCGACCTGGGCGCCGCGCGATCGGCTGGCGGCGGCAGGTAGAGCACGCCGTGCAGATCGGTCTGGCCGTCGGCGGCTTTGACGACGAAAGGCAGCGGCGCGCGCCAGCCGGCGGCGCGCAAGCGGTCCGCGTCGGCCTGCTCGAGCGGCGTGATGATGCGGCCATCGGCGGTGGAGCGCAGCACCGTCACCGGCGGGGAGTCGAGGTTCGACCAGGTATCGATGAAGGCGCTGCCGTCCGGCGCCACCGCGCTCGTCGCTGCAGTCGCGCCGAGCGCGGTGGCGACTGCACCTTCGATCTGATGGTCGGCGGCTTCTTGGGTCAGCCTGCGCAGTTCGCTGCCGTCGAAATTGACGCGGAACAAGTGCCGGCGATAGGGGTTGGCGGCGTCATGCCCGCCGGCGGTGAACAAGACGCGGCCACGCGCCTCGTCGACATGGATGATGTCGCGCACCGGCCAGGCACCTTGGGTCACTGCGTTGAGCAATTGGCCGTCGGCGACGCGATAGCGGTACAGATGGCCGAAGCCGCTGCGCTCAGAGAACCACAGCAACTCGCGGCCGCCGCGGATCACGCGCACGTTTGGCGCCGAGTACATCGCCGAGTTGAGGTTGACGAAGCCCTGCGGCCGCTCGCTGAGCACGGTGCGCACGGCGCCGATCTGCGCATTGACCTCGACCACCTGCAGCGCGCGGCCATTCTCGCCGGACGCCAGCGCCAGGAAGTGCGCGGCGGTTGCGCTCCAGCCCAGCAGCGGCGGCTGGATGGTAATACCGGTGGCCACGCCGATCGGCACTCGCGTGCCGCTTGCGGCGTCAAAGACCACCTGTTCGCCCTGCGGCGCTGCGTCCCCGGTCATCAACTGGCGCACCTGCCAGGCCTTGGTGCGGAAGCTGCCGTCGTTCGGCACTGCCTCGAGGAAGTAGGTCGGCTCGATACCGCGCTCATCGGTACGCGCACCGACAATGAAGCGTGCGTCGGGCGACCATTCGAAGCCCGAGGGCGGGAACGGCAGGCCGTCGCGTTGGCGAGGAATCGAGAGCAGACCACGGTCGGAGTAGGCACCCCAGGCATTGAAGGCCACGCCGTCGTCGGTGAGGGGGCGCTCCGCGCTGCTGGCGGCGTCGCGCAACCACAGGTCGTGCTCGCGCATGAAGAGCGCCTGGCGGCCGTCGGGCGAGCGCAGCTCTAGTGGATCAACGGGCGCGACGGGCGTCGCCGTGCAGCGGTAAGCGGGCAGCTCACAGACCACGCGCTGCTTTTCGTGGATCAGCGTGACCCGTTGGCCGGGCTCCAGCGACTCGACGTTCAACGCGTTGGCGCTGGCCGGCTTGCCAGTGGCGGCGGTGACAGCGGCCGCCATTCGCGCCGAGTCGAACGCGGCCTGCCGCAGGCCCTGGCCGGAAACCCAGACGTGCTCGTTGCCCTCGGCGGTTTGCCGCGTGTACCAGAACTCGCTGCCGCGCCCGGTCCAGTGCGGTGCCACGCCGGCGTTGAGCAGCATCGTGCCGGCGTGGGCCGCGGCCAAGACTTCGCCGCGCGCATATCGTTCGGCCATGTCGCCGGCCGCCAGGGGAAACGTGGCCATCACCAATGCCGACGGGCCGATGGCCGAGTCTGCGGTTGCGCTCATGGCAGGCCCCCGGCGACCGCGCAGCGGCGTGGATCGGCCAGCGCGGTGTAGCTGTCGCTGGCCTCGTCGCGGGTAATCACGGCAAACGATCCCATGTGGAAGTCGTAGGCCGGCGCGACGTTGACGCGCAGGCCGAGCTTGTGCATGTCCTCGATCACACCCTCGCCGAGCCGGTCTTCGATGGTCAGCGAGCGCGACTCGGTCATCGGCAGCATGCGCGGCGCGTCGATCGCGGCGTAGGGGTCGAGCTTGAAGTCCAGCAGGTAGCTCAGCACTTGCGGCACCGTGCAGTGCACGTTGCCGGGGCTGCCGAGCGACATCAGCGGCCGCCCGTCCTTCAGCACCATGGTGTTGCCGATGATGCAGCGCGCCTTGGCGCCAGGCACCAGCGTGGCGTCCATCGCGCTTTGCAGATGGCCGAAGGTGGCGTGACTGCCGACCATCGGCACGCCGCCCACGACCATGCCCGGGATGCCCGAACCCTGCAGCGTGTTCATCATCTGCACCCAGTTGCCTTCGGCATCGACCACCGCCAGCTCGCACGAGCCGCTGGGCTGGTCGCTCTCGGTCTTGGCCAGGCGGGGTTTCAGGCCGCCACCAGCCAGGGCGACAAACGGATCGGCGCCGAGATGACCGGCGAGCTTGATGTGCTGGGTGAGGTCGACCCTGGGCCGCGAGGTACGGATCATGCGCGCCAGATGCGCGTGGTAGGTGTCGTCGAGCAGTTCGTCACGCGGTACGCCGTAGATGCCGTCGTCCTGCACGTACTCCCAGTGGCGCATGCCCTGGCGCAGTGCGTGGCCCATGGCCCACCAGTGCTCGGCGCTGCCGGGCGGCATGTCGCGCAGCCCCAGGTGCCTGAGCACGCCGAGCACGATGGCGCAGTAGATGCCCTGCGCCTGCGGCGGGCCGAGGCTGACGATCTCGTACTCGTGGTGAGCAAAACGAATCGGCTCGACCCAGCGCGGCGGCGTCTCGGTCATGTGCTCGGGCGTGATCTTCCAGCCCATCTCATTGGCCTTGGCGACGAAGGCCTGGCCCCAGGGGCCGGTGATCATGTAGTCGGGCCCGTGCTCGGCGACGCCCTTCAAGGTTTGCGCTAGACCGCGCGGCACGAAGGCCTCGCCGACCGGGGTCGCAAAACCGCCCGGGTGCCAGAAGTCGCGCCCCTCGGGGAAGTAGTTGCAGAATGCGCCGGTCTCGACGTTGACGAGGTGCTCGAAGCTGGACACCGGATGCCCGGTTTCCGCCCACCGCACCGCGTCTTCGCACAACTCGGCCCAGGGCCGCGTGCCGAAGCGCTCATGGATCGCCTTCAGCCCCGGCATGAAGCCCGGGATGATCGCCGAAGGCGGCATCGTCGCGTACGAGCCCATGCTCTGCGGCACCGGCTGGAACGGTGCCAGGCCCGATGGGTGCCCACCGAGGCTGTCGAGCTGGTGGATGCGCCCGGTCTTGGCCTCGTAGTACAGGAAGGTGACCAGGCCGGCATGGTTGGTCATGAACGGCTCCACCGCCGCCTGCACCAGGCAACCGGCGATGCCCGCATCGGCCGCATTGCCGCCGTGCTGCAGCACCTTGATCATGGTCTCGGTGACGATGGCCGAGTCGGTGCTGACGGCCGCCTTCAGGCCGCTGACCGGCGTCTTCGGCCCCGGGTTGACGATATAGCGCGAGGCGTCGGCGAGCATGGACGCTCCGGTGGAGGATAGGCATCCCAGCCTAGTGGGCCGGCGCGCCCCGGTCTTAGTTGTCCGGCATACGGGTTGAGGCTGTCGTCACGCGCTGCGGTCCGGGTCGGCAGCGATCGTGCTTACGTGATCGCTGGCGCCTGCCGGGCGTTCAAGCTCACCGGCTGGCCGGCCGCTGCCCAGCCGATTGCCGCGATTGCAGCTATGAACTACGCCTTTCTGGGGCAATCTCGATCGGGAGTGTGCCATCCACTTTGTTCGCCTTGAGCGAGAACGACGACTCGATGGCGGTGACACCAGGCAAGGATCTCAACGCCTTGCTGACAAACTCACCGTATTCGCCAAGGTTGCGCGCCACGACGCACAGCAGATAGTCGGTGTTGCCAGAGACGTTGTGGCACCAGATCACCTGCGGGATCTGAACAACCTGCTGTTCGAATGCCGCCTGCAGCTTCGGGTCGTGGCTGGCGAACCGGACGTTCACGAAGGCGGTGACTTCGTAGCCGAGCTTGCGTTGATCCAGCACCACCCGGTAACCACGGATGATGCGTTGCTCCTCGAGGGCCTTGACCCGTCGCCAGGTCGGGGCTTCGGCGATGTGTATGAGCTTCGCCAAAGCCGCATTCGACAACCCGCCGTCGTCTTGCAGGGCACGCAGGATGTCGAGATCTCGCTTGTCCATTCTTCGTACTCGCGGCAAGAGGCCTATTGGCCAGAGTAGGGTAAGAAGCTTACTAAATTTCCCCGAATTTACCGCAGGGATGTAAGCACATTTCCTAAATTACAGGGCATATTCTTACCTCATTCACTGCCAGCGGCCAACCCACTATGGATCGTCAACCTTCCATGCTCAGCGAGCAACCAGCGTTGGCGCAGCACGGCTTTGCCACCCGGGCGATCCACGCGGGGTACGAACCGGCGTCGCACCAAGGGGCGCTCAACCCGCCGATCTACTGGTCATCGACCTATGCCTTCGACTCGGTCGAACAGGGCGCGGCGCGTTTCGCAGGCACCGAGCCTGGCAACATCTATGCCAGATTGACCAATCCCACCGTTCAGGTACTCGAGGAGCGGTTGGCGGCGCTGGAGGGTGGCGACGCGGCGGTGGCTTTCGGTTCCGGCATGGGCGCGATCTGCACCTTGCTGTGGACGCTGCTGCGGCCCGGGGACGAGCTGCTGGTGGATCGAACGCTGTACGGCTGCACTCATTCGTTGGTGCACCACCTGTTGCCGCAGTTTGGCATCGTGACCAAGACGGCCGACTTCACGATGCCCGAGACTCTGGGCGAGCAACTGAGCGAACGAACCAAGCTGGTCTTGTTCGAGACGCCAGCCAATCCCAACATGCGCCTGGCGGACATCGCGGCGGTGGTCGAGATCGTTCGACGCCGGACTGCGGCGCTGGTGGCCGTCGACAACACCTATTGCACGCCGTACCTGCAACGACCGTTGGCGCTGGGCGCCGATGTCGTCATCCATTCGATGACCAAGTACCTCGGCGGCCATGGCGATGTCTTGGCCGGAGCATTGGTCGGGTCGGCGGAAGTGATGGGCCGGATGCGCAGCGTGGGCATCAAGGAGATGACCGGCGCTTGTATCTCACCGATGGACGCGTTTTTGGTGCTGCGCGGCTTGAAGACCCTGGGGCTGCGCATGGACCGCCATTGCCGCAACGCCGCAGCCATCGCCAAGCAGCTGCAAGACAGCCCACACGTGGCCGTCGTCCACTACCCGGGGCTTGCCGCTCACCCGCAGTATGGTTTGGCGCAACGGCAAATGGCCCAGCCGGGAGGCATGATTGCATTCGAACTGCACGGTGGTCTGCAAGCCGGCGTTCGCTTCATGGACGCGTTGCAGCTGTTCGGCTGCGCGGTGAGTCTGGGCGACGCCGAGAGCCTGGCGCAGCATCCAGCCAGCATGACGCACTCCCAGTTGAGTGCGCTGGAGCGGCACGAACACCTCATCAGCGAAGGGCTGATCCGGTTGTCGATCGGCCTGGAGGATGTCGACGACCTGATGATGGATGTCCACCGCGGTTTGAATGCGGCCGTACGGTGAGCCGGACGCGTTTTTGGTGGTGCAGAACGCTCGGCGGACCAAGGCACATCGCGCCAGCAGCCTAAATAAGACTGACGGCGGCCTAAGACGCTGCACGCAGGCCGCAGTAGTCTTTGCATCGCTGTTGGGGGCGAAGCGCTCACGCGCGTCTGCTACCCCGCCTGGATCTGTTGTCCGCCGCGCGCCACGGCCACCGCGACTGGGCACCGCCCTCCACGGTTAACCGTCCATCCGTCACTGGTTTCTCTGGGCCAATCGCCAAATCCTATGTTTAGCCGCGAAGATAGATGAGGAAAATATAAATGATCGGCACTAGGATAGCGGCTATGTTTTTGTGCGCGACGCTCGCGCTGCCTTGTCTCGCGGCGTCGCAGGCGACTGCCCCGGCATTGGTCGAGCCCAACCTCGCCCCAACCCAGGCGGCGAGCAGCGCCGCGCTAAACGCGCTCGCACAGCAGATCCAGGACGATGCGAACCGCACATATTTTGCAGCACGTATGCTGGCGCGGTTGCCGGTCGACAGATTTGATGATTATTCGGTTGCCAAAGTTCGCGACGCGGTCGCACAGGGCAAGCGGTGGGTCGTGATGCTTGCCGCGATCAAACGGGACGACCTCGGCGACGTCGACCGGGCCACCTATGACATTCTAAAATTCGAACTCTCGGGCGTGGGTCAGGATGAACAGGAATACTGGCTGACACTTGATCTGACGCCCTATCAGGCGCCTGGGAATTTCAACTTTGCCCACCAAGTGCTGGCCGGGCATCCCTTTACCAATGCGCAGGACGCCGAGCATTATGTTTCGCTCGTCGCCTCCTATGGCGCGATGCTGGAATCGCTACTCCAGAAGCTCCAGACCCAGACCGATCGGGGCATCTACATTCCCCGGCCCGCCCTCCCCGTCGTGCGATCCACCTGGACGGGTATTGCCGCCGCCGACCTGAAGCCGTCGGATGCACGGGTTGCCAAGCTCGATCCCGCGTCGCGCGAACGGATGGGCCGTGAACTCGATCGGATCATCGAGACAAGCATCGAGCCGCGCTTTGCCCGGCTGCAGACGATGATTGGGGAGGATTATTCGGCAAAGGCACCCGACGCCGTCGGCATAGGGCAATATCCTGGCGGCAAAGAAGTCTACGCAAAGCTCATCCGCCGTTATACGACGCTCGCGCTTACCCCCGAGCAGGTGCACGAGCGCGGCCTGGCCGCAGTGGCGGATGTCGCTGCGCGGATGAAGGCGATCCGCGATCAGCTGGGCATTGTTGGCAGCGCGCGGGAGTTTTACGAAAAACTCCGCGTCGATCCGCGCTTCACCGCCAAGACGCCCGCCGACGTGGAAGCGACATTCATGCGCTACATCGGCGCGATCAAGCCGAAAATCCCGTTCTATTTCAACAATACGCCCAAGGCACCCTATGGCGTGGAGCGCCTGGCCCTGGCGGTCGAAGCCGGCCAGACCTTCGGTTACTACTCGCCACCGACCGCCGCGGAGCCGCGAGGGCTCTACTATTACAACGCTTCGGATCTTCCGAACCGAAGCTTGCTCGACGCCGGGTCGCTGATCTATCACGAACTGGTCCCCGGCCATCACTTCCATGTTGCCCTGCAGGAAGAAAACCCCGACCTGTCGCCATTTCGGAAGAAATATAGTGTCGGTGCCTATACCGAAGGATGGGCCGAATATGCTGCCAGTTTGCCGATCGAAATGGGCCTCTACGACACCCCAGAAGCGAATTACGGACGCTATATGAGCGAAATGTTTCTTGCCGCGCGCCTGGTTGTGGATACCGGCATGAACCATTTCGGCTGGCCGCTCGAGAAGGCCAGGGCATATCTGCATGACGTAACATCGATGTCGGACACCCAGATTGGGTCGGAGACGCTGCGCTATTCCACCAACATTCCAGGGCAAGCCCTCGGTTACAGGATCGGATACGAGAAAATGTGGGAATTGCGCCGTCGTGCCGAACGCGAACTGGGCAAGAAGTTCGACATCCGGTCATTCCATGACATCGTGCTCAAGCCCGGCGCACGCCCATTGCCGGTGTTGGAGGTTGAAGTCGATGGCTATATTGAATCGCAGCGATAATGTGCTGGGCGGGTGCGCGGCAATCAAGCGTTGAGGTAGCTAATAAGCCATAGGGGAGGTTATGCTGGTGCAATCCGACAACAATAAAGGGACGCCGCTATGGTCTTCCCCGTTTGCCTTTTATCTTAGCGCCGTCGGCGGCGCGGTCGGCCTTGGCAGCATCTGGCGGTTTCCCTACCTTGCCGGGTCCAGCGGCGGCAGCGCCTTCATCTTCGTCTTCGTGATCAGCTGCTTGCTGATCGCCACACCGCTGCTGGCCGCCGAATTCATGCTCGGCCGACGTTCGCGCAGCAGTCCGCCGCAGGCCGCCGGCGTGGTCGCTCAGAGCAGCGGACTGTCGACGCGCTGGAATGTCATCGGCGGCATGGGCACCGTCGCCACCTTCATGATCATGTCCTATTACGGGCTGATCGCCGGTTGGGTGCTGGCGTATACGTGGAAGGTAGGGGCTGGCCAGCTGGTCGGGCTGGATCGCCCGGGTGTCGCGTCGCTGTGGCGGGAGTTTTTGTCGCGCCCGTTTGAGCTTGGCGCGTGGCATCTGGGCTTCATGATGGTCGTCGCGTTGATTTCGGCACGCGGACTGCAGCGCGGCATTGAGGCCGCCGACAAGGTCCGCGCGCCGGTCCTGCTCGCACTGCTACTCATGCTCGTCGCCTACGCGTTGGCGACAGGGGACGTGCGCAACGGGCTGGCCTTTGCGTTTGCACCGAATTTTGCCGCCATTACGCCGCAGGTGGCGCTCGCGGCGATTGGCCAGGCGTTCTTCGCCACCGGGGTCGGCATGGCGATGATGCTGGCATATGGCTCGTATGTGCAGACCGGAACGTCGCTGGTGCGCTGCGCGCTGATCGTCGTCGGCTCGATTCTGCTGGTATCGTTGCTCGCGACGCTGATGATCTTTCCGCTGGTGTTCGATTACGGCCTCGATCCGGCGCAAGGTACCGAACTCGTGTTCAATGTTCTGCCGATGGCATTTGCCGAAATGCCGGGCGGCCGGGTGATTGGCACGCTGTTCTTCCTACTGCTGATCTTTGCGGCGCTGACGCCGTCGATCGCCGGCATCGAGCCGGTCGTCGCGTGGTTGCAGCAACGGCATGGATTCAGCCGCCCGGTCGCCTCCTTCGCGGTGGCCGGTGCGTGCTGGGTTGTGGGAATCGGTTCGATGCTGTCGTTCAATCTGTGGGCCGATTGGCGGCCTTTCAGCGCCTTCGCGGTCTTTCGCGACTCCACCGTCTTCGACCTGATGGACTATGTCGCTTCCAATATCTTGCTGCTGGTCGGCGCTTTGCTCACCAGCATCTTTGTCGGCTGGCGGATCAGCCGGGCCATCGTCGATGAGCAACTCGCGCAGACGCCGCCGCTCAGCCGGCGGATGGTCATCTGGCTGTTGCGATATCTGTGCCCGGTAGCCGTCCTCGCCGTGCTCGTGACGGGCTTGATAGGGAGCTGATGACGACAAATGCCAAATCATAATCTGGCCACGGTGATCGGCCTGCAGGCCTGACAGGTGCTCGGTGATTGATTGGACTCTGAACAACCCATTCCAACCCAGTACGCCGCCTCTCCTCAACTCACGCTGCACACCAGATTCGACACTATTTCAGGCACATCGCGCCGGCAGCCTAAACAAAGCTGACGGTGGCCTAAGACGCTAGCGCACAGGCCGCGTAGTCTGCGCACCCTTAGCAGTGTGTTGAAAAACATCCTGCTAGCGCGGCCAAGGATGGTTGCGTCGACGCAGCAAGCGCGTGAGCGCTCGATTCGTCGGGAGACAGTCCGGGCGTGGACCGGACTGTCGACTTGAAAAACGTACGGGAAGTGCGTTTTTCAACAACCTGTTAGTCAGGCCGAACGCCCATGCGCACCCGTTACTCTGCCTGGAACCTGTTGGCCGCCGCGCGCCACGGCCACCGCGACTGGGCGCCGGCTTGGCGCGATGCGCAGCCCAAACCACGCTACGACGTGCTGATCATCGGCGGTGGCGGCCATGGGCTGGCGACTGCCTATTACCTGGCCAAGAATCACGGCGTTCGCAACGTGGCAATCCTCGAGGCCGGCTGGATCGGCGGCGGCAACACCGGACGCAACACGACCGTGCTGCGCTCGGACTACCTCTACCCCGAGAGCGCGCAGCTGTACGACTTCTCGCTGCGGCTGTATGAGGGCCTGGCCCGCGAGTTGAACTACAACATCATGTTCAGCCAGCGCGGCATGCTCAACTTGGCCCATTCGCGCCACGACCTCGACGGGCTGAACCGCTTGGCCAGCGCGATGCACTGCAACGGCATCGACGCCGAATTGCTTGACGCAGACCAGGTGCGCGAGGCCGAGCCACGGCTGAACTTCGCACCCGGTGCGCGCTTCCCGATCCTCGGCGCGCTGATGCAGCGCCGCGCCGGGCCGGCACGCCACGATGCGGTGGCCTGGGGCTATGCCCGCGCCGCCTCGGCGCTGGGCGTGGACATCATCCAAAACTGCGCCGTCACCGGCTTCATCAAGCAAGGCGCGCGGATCACCGGGGTCAAGGTCCGCCGCGCTGGCGCGGACGCCGAGATCCGCTGCGACAAGGCCGCGCTGGCGGTGGCCGGCCACTCGTCGGTGCTGGCCGGGCTTGCCGGCGTCGAGTTGCCGATCACCAGTTATGCGCTGCAGGCGATGGTCAGCGAGCCGGTCAAGCCGCTGCTCAATACGATCACCATGTCGCCCGCGGTGGGCGGCTACTGGAGCCAGAGCGACAAGGGCGAGGTGGTGATCGGTGGTGCGCTCGACCGTTTCCCGTCGTATGCCCAGCGCGGCAGCTTTGCGATCAACCAGCAAGCGCTTGCCGCGACCCTGGAGATCATCCCATCGCTGGCGCGCTTGCGGCTGCTGCGGCAATGGGCCGGCATCGTCGACATCGTGCATGACTCCAGTCCGATCATCGGTGCCACGCCGGTGCCGGGGCTGTATGTCAATTGCGGCTGGGGCACCGGTGGCTTCAAGGCGATTCCGGTGGGCGGCTGGACCTTGGCGCACTTGCTCGCCACCGGCCGCAACCACGAGTTGGCCGAGCCGTTCGGGCTCAAGCGTTTCCACAGCGGACGCCTGGTCGACGAAGCCGCCGCTGCCGGCATCGCACACTAAAAAGGCAACCCCAAGATGATGCAGTTGTGCTGCCCCTGGTGCGGCAACCGGCCCGAGAGTGAGTTCACCTGCGGTGGCACCACCGCCATCGTGCGCCCACCGCTGGATTGCAGCGACGAGGACTGGAGCCGCTACTTGTTCATGCGCGAGAACCCCAAGGGCGAGCACGCCGAGCGCTGGCGCCATACCTTCGGCTGCGGCATGTGGTTCAACCTGCTGCGCGACACCGTCACGCACGAGATCGGCGCCGTCTATGCGATGGATCAGGCGCGGCCGCAGGGGACCGAATCATGAGCGGCTATCGCCTGTCGTCGCCCGCGGGTGCCTGGATCGACCGCCAGCGCGCGCTGCAGTTCAGCTTCAACGGCCGGTCGATCGCGGGCTTCGCCGGCGACACCGTGGCCTCGGCGCTGCTCGCGCAGGGCATCGTGCATGTCGGGCGTAGCTTCAAGCTGCACCGGCCGCGTGGCGTGTTCAGCTGCGGCATCGAAGAGCCGAGCGCGCTGCTCGACATCGGTGACGGCGCGCTGCGCACGCCGAACACCCGCGCCAGCGATATCGTGGCCAGCGATGGTTTGGTCGCGCGCACCGGCAATGCCTGGCCGAGCCTGAGGTTCGACCTCGCGGCGCTGAACAGCCGTTTCGCAGCACTCTTGCCGGCGGGCTTCTACTACAAGACCTTCATGTGGCCGCATTGGCATTGGTTCGAGCCGACGATACGGCGTATGGCCGGCTTGGGCATTGCCGCCGACGCCCCGGACCCGGAGCGTTACGACGAGGTCTCGCGCGTGGTCGAGGTGCTGGTCATCGGTGCCGGTGCGGCCGGCCTGGCGGCGGCCACGGCGGCTGCACGCGCCGGGCAGCAGGTGCTGCTGCTGGAGAGCGCGGCGCAGCCGGGCGGCTGGTTGGCCAGCCAGACGCTGCGGCCGGGTTATGGCGCGGCGGCGCGGTTGCAGGGACTGTCGCAGGCGTTCGTCGCGTCGGGGGCGCAGCTGCTAACGCGCTGCACCGCGTTCGGGCTCTACGATCATGGCCTGGTCGCCGCCGTGCAGACGGTCGAACAGGCCGGCGTGCGCGAGCGGCTGTGGAAGATTCGCGCGCGCCGAATCATCGTCGCCACCGGCGCCTTCGAGCGGCCGATGCTGTTCCCCAACAACGACCGCCCCGGCGTGATGCTGGCCGGCGCAGTGGAGCGTTACGCCAGCCATTACGGGGTGGCCTGCGGCCGGCGTGTGGTGATCGCCGCGGCCTGCGACAGCGCCTACAGCGTGGCGCAATCGTTGGTGTCGGCGGGCATCGAGGTCGCGGCGATCGTCGACCATCGCGCCGCCAGTGCCCAGAGTGCGCCGCCCGGCGTGCCGGTGCATCGCGGCAGTGCGATCGTCGCGGTCAGCGGCAGCACGGCCGTGCGCGGCGTGACCATCGCGCCGCATACCGGCGGTGCGCTGCAGCGCATCGACGCCGACTGCATCGCCAGCGCCGGCGGCTGGGCCCCGGCCGTGCATTTGCATTCGATGGCCGGCGGCAAGTTGCGTTGGGTCGACGAGGCTGCGATGTTCGTGCCGGAGCGGCCGCTGGCCGGGCTGGCCATGGTCGGCACCTGTGCCGGCGCCTTCGCGCTGGACAGTGCGCTCGAGCATGCCGAGGTGATCGGCCGCAGCGTGGATGGGGGCGCGCAGATGGCCGTGCCGGTCGGCGGCCTCGGCGAGGTGCCGGCGCTGAACCTGCCCGGCGCGGCGGCACTGGCCGCACTGAGGCGCAAGTCGGGCAAGGTCTTTGTCGACCTGCAGAACGACGTGACTGCCAGCGACGTCGAGTTGGCCGCGCGCGAGAACTACCGCTCGGTCGAGCATCTCAAACGCTACACCACGATGGGCATGGCCACCGACCAAGGCAAGACCAGCAATATCAATGCGCTGGTGCTGATGGGCCGCCACACCGAGCGTGCGCCGGCGGCGGTCGGCACCACCAAGTTCCGCCCGCCGTTCAAGCCGGTGACGCTGAATGCGCTGGTCGCGGGCCGCAGCGGCGCGCGTTATCGGCCGCTCAAACGGTTGCCCGGCCACGCCTGGCACCAGGCGCGCGGTGCCGAGTTCGAGGAGTTCGGCGGCTGGCTGCGTCCGGCGGCCTACCCGCGCGAGGGTGAGGGTTTGATGGTCGCGGCCGGGCGCGAGGCGCTGCACGTGCACAAGCACGTCGGCCTGTTCGAGGGTTCGCCGCTGGGCAAGATCGAGGTCTTCGGCCCCGACGCCGCCGCGTTCCTCGACCTGATGTACGTCGGCACGATGTCCACCCTGGCCGTTGGCCAGGCACGCTACGGCGCGCTGCTCAACGAAAACGGCGTGATCACCGACGACGGCATCGTCGCGCGCCTGGGCGAGAACCACTTCTGGGTCAACACCACCTCCGGTGGCGTCGAGCAGGTGGCGCTGGGCTTCGAGGAATGGCTGCAATGCGAATTCCTGCAGCTGCGCGTGCTGGTCACGCCGGTGACCTCGAGCTGGGGCAACGTCACCGTCTCCGGGCCCCGGGCTTGGGCGCTGCTGGCCGCCGCCGGCTTCGACGCCGCGCTCGCGCCCACGGCGATGAAACACATGACGATGCGCGAGACCCGCTTTGGCGGCGTGACTATGCGGGTGTTGCGGGCCAGCTTCAATGGCGAACTCGGCTACGAGATCAACCTGCCGGCGCTGCACACACAGGCTCTGCTCGAGCACCTGAGCGACGTCGGCGGTGCCTTCGATGCGCAGCCCTACGGCATCGAGGCGCTGATGATCATGCGCATCGAGAAAGGCTTCATCCACGTCGGCGGCGATACCGACGGCACCACCCTGCCCGGCGATGTCGGGCTGGACCGCGGTGTGGCCAAGAAGGCCGCCAACTTCGTCGGCCGCCGCTCGCTACTGCGCCCAGCGGCCAAGGACACGCGCATGCAACTGGTGGGCGTGCTGCCGCTGGACCGGCGCACGCTGCCGCCGGTGGGCGCGCATATCGCCGCGCATGCGCCGCCGGCAGCGATCGACGGCTTCGTCACCTCCAGCGGCGTGAGCCCAATGCTCGGCCACCCGGTGGCGCTGGCCATGCTCAAGGGCGGCAGCCAGCGCCTGGGCGAACGCATCACGCTGTACCACCTGGGCCAGACGATTGCCGCTGAGGTCGTCAAGACGCCCTTCTTCGACCCACAAGGAGAACGACTCCATGGCCGCGATTGAGCTGCAAGCGCTGCGGCGCAGCGAACTCGGCGAGCTGGCCCGGCTGTTGCCGGCGAGCCGCGCCGAGCTGGCCGTGCAGCTCGTCGAACCGCTGCATGTGCTGTCCCTGCGCCATCTGCCCGGCGGTGCGCAAGCCCTCGCCGCAGCGGCCGCTATGGCCGGCGTGGCGAGCTTGCCCGGCCCCGGCCGCTGCCACGGACAGGACCCCTGGCTGGTGTGGCGCAGCGCCAGCGAATGGTTGTTTGTCAGCACCCGCGCCGCCGCGGCCGAGGTGGTGCTGCAAGCGCTACCCGCTGACACACAGGCGCTGGCCGTGGCGATCGATCAATCGGCCGGCAGCATTGCCTTCGCATTGCAGGGACCGGCGCTGGACGCGCTGCTGCACCGGCTGCTCGACGCCGAAGCGGTGCCCGGCGAACCGGGACTAGGCAGCCGCGCGCGCCTGGCCGACATCGCGGTCGTGGCGCTGCGGCTGGCACCGCAACGCGCCTGGCTGCTGGCCGACCGCGGCAACGACCACTACCTCGCGCAATGGATCGCCTATGCGAGCGAGTCGCTGGAGGCAACCGCATGAACACCCCGAGCTACATCCTCACCATCCGCTGCCGCGACAGCCTGGGCATCGTCGCCGCGGTGACCACGGCACTCGCCGCCAGCGGCGCCAACATCACCGAGTCGTCGCAGTTCGGCGACAGCGCCACGGGGCTGTTCTTCATGCGCAGCGTGTTCGGCGTCGCCGACCCGGGTTCGACAACGCTCGACGATCTGCGCCTGGCGCTGGCGCCGGCGGCACAGCGTTTCGACATGCAACTCGCGCTGCACGACGCCTCCCGGCGGATGAAGGTGATGCTCGCCGTCTCCAGGCACGGCCACTGCCTGAACCATCTGCTGCACCGCTGGCACAGTAACGAGCTGGCCGTGGACGTGGTCGGGGTGGTGTCCAACCACGACGACATGCGCCGCCTCGTCGAGTGGTACGGGCTGCCGTACCACCTGCTGCCGATGCAGGTCGGCAAGCCGGCGCAAGAGGCGCAGCTGCTCGAGCGCCTAGCGTCCTCGGGGACCGAGCTGTTGGTGCTGGCGCGCTACATGCAAGTCCTCAGCGATCCGCTGTGCCAACAGCTGGAAGGCCGCTGCATCAATATCCACCACTCGTTCCTGCCCAGCTTCAAGGGTGCCCGGCCCTACCATCAGGCGCATGCGCGCGGCGTCAAGGTGGTGGGCGCGACCGCCCACTACGTCAGCGCCGAGCTCGACGAAGGGCCGATCATCGAGCAGGAGACGGTGCGCGTGGACCATGCCATGGATGCCGGCGCCTTCGTGCGCATGGGCAAGGACGTCGAGAACGTCGTACTCGCGCGCGCGGTGCAGTGGCATGCCGAACACCGCGTGGTGCTCAACGGCCATCGCACCGTCGTCTTCCGCCACGGGGCCTGACAGCGCGCGCGTATCGCGATCGTTGCACGCACCCGCACCTACCCTCGAGTGAGCATCCCATGACCGTATCCAACGCCGCGATCTCCATCCACGCTGCTGCAGTACCAGCCGCGTTCGACGACCTCTGCCGCCGCTACTGGGACTTCCAGTGCGATGAATTTCCAACGCTCGCGATCCAGTCCGGCTCGCCGCCCGCGCACGACCTGCTGCTGCGCGAGGCGCCGGCCGACCACCAGCGGCGTGCCGCCATTGCCGCGGTTTTTCAAGCCGAACTGAACACCTTCGCCACCGACCAGCTCACGCCTGCGCAGCAGGCCAGTGCATGCTTGCTGGCGCGTGAACTCGATCTGCTCGGCGAGGCCGTTGCCGTGCAGGCGCACCTGCGCCCTTCGATCTACCCGTTGGGCGCCGAAGCTGTCCTGTACTTCCTGGCCCAGTCCACGGCCTTCGGCGGCGTGCAAGACGCGCTGCGCTACAACGCCCGGCTGCGGAGCATTCCCGAGGGTTTGGCGGGGGTGCAGGCGTGTTTGCGGGCCGGCGTCGCGGCGGGGATTCGATTTCCCACGCTGGTTGTCCAGCGGGCCGTTGCCACGGTGCGCGGCGGCACCGCGATGGCGCTGGACGACAGCCCCTACTTCACGCCGTTCAAGCGCAAGCAGGCCGACGCCACCTTTGCCGCGCTGGCCGAAGAGTGCCGCACGATCGTGCGCGACATCGTCGTGCCGGCGCTGCTGGGCCATGCCGACTTCATCGAATCGGTGCTCGGCGCAGCCGCGCAGGACAACACCAGCGCGATCGACAACCCGCAGGGCCAGGCGTTCTATCGCCACCTGGTGCGCCAATTCACCACCCTGGAGCAACAGCAGCCTGACGACATCCACGCCTTCGGCCTAGCCGAGGTCGAGCGGCTCACGCAGGCCATGAACGCAGTGGCCGCCAGCGCTGGGCATGCCAGCCTGAAGGATTTCGTCGCCGAGCTGAAGTCCGACCCGACGCAGTTCGCGGCGAGCGGCGAAGCGCTGCGCCAGCAGATCGAAGTGTTGTCCAAGCGCATCGACGCCCGGCTGCCTGAATTCTTCGGCCGGCTGCCGCGCATGACCTACGGCGTGCAAAGCATTCCCGAGGCCATCGCTGTGGGCATGCCGCCCGCCTATGCCCAGCCCAACCCTGCCGATGGTTCGGCGGCCGGTGTGCACTGGATCAACTCGCTGCCCGAGCGTTGCCCGGCGTACATGCACCTGCCGCTGGCCCTGCACGAGGCCTGGCCCGGCCACCTGATGCATGTCGCGCTGATCCAGGAAACGACCGATCTGCCGGCGTTCAGGCGCTACGGGGCGCTGCGTTATACGGCCTGTCTCGAAGGCTGGGCGCTGTATTGCGAAGCGCTGGGCGAGGAGCTGGGCCTCTACGACACGCCGCAAAAGCGCTACGGCCGGCTGGAGATGGAACTCTGGCGTGCCGCGCGGTTAGTCGTCGATACCGGCTTGCACTGGAGGCACTGGAGCCGCGAGCAGGCGATCGCCTACATGCTCGAGCACATGGCCATCCCGCGCGCCACGATCGAGGCCGAGGTCGACCGCTACATCGGCATGCCGGCGCAGGCACTGGCCTATCAGCTCGGCAACCAGTGCTTGCGCGAGTTGCGGCAGCGTGCGCAGCAGACCCTGGGGGCGCGTTTCAGACTCCGCGACTTCCACGATGCACTGATGGCCGCAGGCCCGGTGACCCTGGACGTGCTCGGCGACATCATCGACGACTGGATCGCGATGCCGCGCGATTGAGGTCCCCCAGGCGGCGTTGCCGCGGCCGCCGGCGTCAATAAAAGGACCGCTCAAAACACCGCAGCCTCGGGCATGGTCGGCGTCGTGCATGTTCGGACAATGAGCGCCGGCTCGCGGCAGCGTCAGGTCGCCTATGCCGCTGTCATATTCAAGTCATATCGACAACATTGCGCTGTCACAGAACCGTCGTGAAATGACCCTTGGGGCGGGCCTTACCCGCACACACACACTCAGGGACTCACATGCGCACTCTGCTCAAGACCCGCCTCGCCGTGCTCGCGGCGGCGATGGCCTTCGCCGCCAGCGCCGATGCCGCCGATGCCACCGGCGCCGGCGCTTCCTTCATCTACCCGGTGATGACCAAGTGGTCCTCGGACTACACCAAGGCCACCGGCAAGCAGGTCAACTACCAGTCGATCGGCTCCGGCGGCGGCATCGCGCAAATCAAGGCCGGCACCGTCGACTTCGGCTCGTCCGACGCGCCGCTCAAGCCCGACGATCTCGCCAAGTCCGGTCTCGCGCAGTTTCCGTCGGTGATCGGCGGCGTGGTGCCGGTGGTCAATGTCGCCGGCGTCGCGCCGGGCGCGCTGAAGCTCGACGGCCCGACGCTGGCCAATATCTTCCTCGGCAAAATCAAGACCTGGAACGACCCGGCGATCGCCGCCCTCAACAGCGGCGTCAAGCTGCCCGACGGCAAGATCACCGTCGTGCACCGCTCTGACGGCTCGGGCACCACTTTCAACTTCGTCAACTACCTGTCGAAGGTCAATCCGGAGTGGAAGAGCAGCGTCGGCGAAGGCACCTCGGTCAAATGGCCGACCGGTATCGGCGGCAAGGGCAATGAGGGCGTCGCGGCCTATGTCAAGCAGATCAAGGGCGGCATCGGCTACGTCGAGCTGTCGTACGCGCTGCAAAACAAGATGTCGTACACCGGCATGAAGAACGCCGCCGGCAAGTTTGTGTTGCCCAGCGACGAGACCTTCTCCGCCGCCGCCGCCAGCGCCGACTGGGCGAACTCGAAGGACTTCTATCTGGTGATGACCAATGCGCCCGGCGACACCGCTTGGCCGATCACCGCGACCAATTTCATCCTGATGTACAAGCAGCCGAAGAACGCCGCCAGCGCCGCGCAGGCCAAGGCCTTCTTCAAGTGGGTGTATGCCAACGGCGATGCCCAGGCCAAGGCGCTCGACTACGTGCCGCTGCCCGACGCGCTGGTCCAGCAGATCGACGGCTACTGGGCGCAGAACATGAAGTACTGATCTGCCTGCGCTTGGTCTTCCGAGGCAGATGGCAACCGCCGTATGCGCAACCGCGCCGACGGCGGTGTGGAAGAGGCCAGTGGTCGCCCGGCGCGTTACCCGATGGCGGGCGACACCTCAGCGCCGCGCGCCGCGCTTGCGCCGGAACAGGCTGACGATGATCAGGATGACGATCGCGCCGATCAGCGCGCCGATAAATCCGGCTGGCTCGCCCGCTGCATACCAGCCGATCCGCTGACCGACCCAGCCCGCTGTCGCCGCACCGGCGATGCCGAGCAGGGTGGTCAGGATGATGCCCATGCTGTCGCGACCGGGCTTGAGCAGGCGCGCGAGCGCGCCGACGATAAAGCCGATCAGGATGATGTAGAGCCAATGGCTGCTGCCAAACAGGTCGCCCATGACGTACTCCTTGTGATGGATGAATGGCCGCCGCCGTGCTGAGCAGGGCGGCAGGCGTGCCAAGGCGCGGTGTCGGCGGATCCGGGACGAAGGCGCCCGCGTCGCTGCAGGACAGTGCAGCTCAGCAGCAGCCGTGGTCGCCGTGCCGCGTGCCGCTGTCGGCAGCGACCGCCGCGCCGGTGGTCTCGCCGCGCACGCTTGCGGCGTGATGCGCGGTGATCACCCGCGCGACGCTGGCGGTGACGCGCTTGCCCATGCCGATGTGCAGAAACTCGTTTGGCCCGTGCGCGTTGGAATGCGGACCGAGCACGCCGGTGATCATGAACTGTGCGCCGGGGAACTTCTCGCCGAGCATGCCCATGAACGGGATTGAGCCGCCTTCGCCCATGGACATCGACGGTTGGCCGAAGAACGACAGGCTGGCCGCGTCGATTGCCTGCTCGAGCCAAGGCACCATTGGCGGCGCGTTCCAGCCGCTGGACGCCTTTTCGAGATCGAGCGTGACCTTGGCGCCGTAGGGCGGATCGCGCAGCAGCGCCTCCTGCAGCAGCTCGCCGGCGCGCTTGCCGTCGAGCGTCGGCGGCAGGCGCAGCGACAGCTTGACCGCGGTGGACGGACGCAACACGTTGCCGGCCGAGGCCAGCGGCGGCAGGCCGTCAGCGCCGGTCACCGATAGCGCCGGCCGCCAGGTGCGGTTGAGCACCAGATCGACTAGATTCTCGGTGCCATTGTTGTCGAACATCGGCGTCATGCCCGGCAAGAACGGGAACTTGCTGTAGACCTCCCGGCCGAGCACGTCGGCGCATTTACGTGCCTGTGCGAGACGATCGGCCGGAATCTCCGCGTGCAGGCCGTCGATCAGGATGCGGCCGCTGGCCTCGTCTTCGATCCGCGACAGCAACTGGCGCAGCAGCCGGAAGCTCGACGGCACCACGCCCGAGGCGTCGCCGGAGTGCACGCCTTCGGTGAGCACCTCGACGCGGAAGTTGCCGCCGGCCATGCCGCGTAGCGAGGTCGTGCACCACAACTGCTCGTAGTTGCCGCAGCCCGAATCCAGGCACACCACCAGCGACGGCTTGCCGATGCGTGCGGCGAGGTGGTCGACGTAGGCGGGCAGGTCGTAGCTGCCGGATTCCTCGCAGGCCTCGATCAGCACCACGCAGCGTGCGTGCGGTGCGCCTTGATCCTTCAGCGCCTGGATCGCGGCCAGCGAGCCGAAGATCGCATAGCCGTCGTCGGCGCCGCCGCGGCCAAACAGCTTGCCGTCACGCAATACCGGCGTCCACGGCCCGAGATCGGCGTCCCAGCCGGTCATTTCCGGCTGCTTGTCGAGATGGCCGTACAGCAGGATGCAGTCGGCACCAGTATCCGCATCGGAGCCGGCGATCTCGCTGGCGGCAATATCGATGTAGATCAGCGGCGTGCGGCCGGGCAGACGCACCACCTCGACCGTCATGCCAGCGATGTTCTGCGCGCGCGCCCAGGTCTCCATCAGCGTGACGGCGTCTTCCATGTAGCCGTGCGCGACCCAGTCGCTGTCGAACATCGGCGATTTGTTGGGAATGCGGATGTACTCAACGAGCCGCGGAACGATGTCGTCGTCCCAGATCTGCGAGACGTAGCGCTCGACGCGTGTGGATTCGAGCATGAAGTCATCCATCGGGACACCTGGGTTCGCTGCGGGGTGGCGGCAATTCTACCGCCGGTCGCGTGTAGGGCTTTTCCTACACGCCGGCGCGGTGTTCTCCCGCTTCGCGGCAACCGCTGCGGCGATAGGCTGTGTCCATGCAGTTGCGGAGACTGTTCCCACCGGCAAACACATCGCCGGTGGAACGGAATCCACATTCCCAAGGAGCACTGCCATGAAATCACTGAAAACCCTATTCGCCTTGTTGCTATCGCTGGCTCTAGCCGGCAGCGCACTGGCTATCGAAAAGGTCAATATCAATACCGCCGACGCGGCGGCCATCGACCGCGTGCTGGTCAACATCGGTCCGACCAAGGCCGACGCGATCGTCGCCTACCGCAAGTCCAACGGTGCCTACAAGAGCGTCGAACAGCTGGCGATGGTCAAAGGTGTCGGCCTGAAGACCATCGAGAAGAACCGCGACCGCATCGAGATCGGCAACGCATCCGCCCGCAAAGGTGTGGCTTCCGCCGCCAAAACGACCAGCAAGCGCGAACGTTAATCGCACCCAGATCGATCGCTACCGACCACGCCTGGACGCGCGGTCGGCAGTCGATAGGCAGGACGCCACGCAGGATTAGGCAGGACGCCACGCAGGATTGGGCAGGACGCCACGCAGGATTGGGCAGGATGCCGCGCAGCGTTGGCAGGACGCCACGCAGGATGGGATGAGGCAGGACGCCGCGCAGGATTAGGCAGGACGCCGCGCAGGATGGGGCAGGATGCCGCGCAGGATGGGGCAGGACGCCGGACAGGATTGGGCAGGATGCCTCGCAGAATCGGGCTGGACGCCCTGCAGGATCGGGACAGGACGTCCCGTAGGATCGGGAAGGATGCCCTACAAGGCAGGATGCCCTACAAGGATGTACCGTCGCCCGCCCGCACACAGAAAG
>JBOHYD010000016.1:0-10074 GCA_050737635.1 Luteimonas sp.
CACGTCGGGTGTGTCGAGACCGGTGGTCAACAACACACCGGCGCGCGGCGCGCTGACCACGGCAGCGAGCAGGCCGTGCGACGGCGGCGGTGCCAGCAGGCCAGCGATGCGCTGCGTGCCAGGCGGACGCGCGATGTCGGGCAGCGTGCGGTCGCCGGGCAGCGGCAGCCAGCCGAGTTCGACCAGCAGCGGCGCTGCGTTGGCGCCGTCGGGCTGAAACACGCGATACGCGCGCACGCCGGAGCGGTTGTCGCGCGCCTGGTTGTCGAGCAGCAGCGCCGGCGCATCGATAAAGCGTCCGCCGCCGCCGGCCCAGTCGTAGTCGCGTGCGCGCATCGCGTCGGCCGCGAGCGCCAGCGGCTGCGCGCGGCGTTGGCCGAGCACGCGCTGCACGGCGTCGAGCATCGCCTGCTTCTGCTGCATGCGGCCGAGCTGCCAGACGCCGGCCGCGCAGAACGCGGCGATCACCAGCAATGCCAGCGGCCACAACAGCAGCAGCGTGCGGCGACGGCTCACGCGAGGTCTGTCGCTGGCTGCGATAATCGACACGCGCGCACGCAGCTCACGGAGACCTCATGAACGATTCGCTGAAGACCCTGCTGATCGTTGCCTTCCTGATACTCATCCTCTGGAACCTCGGTGCGGGCCTGTACTACATGCTGGTCGACAAGGGCCGCACCAAGCGCTCGGTCAACGCGCTGACCAAACGTATCGCACTGTCGGTCGCGCTGATCCTGCTCGTGATGCTGTCGATCCACATGGGCTGGATCACGCCGCACGGGGTGGGGCGTTGAGCCGGGAATGGGGACCTGCGGTGCCGCGCTTTTCACCTTCCCCTTCAAGGGCAAGGCCGGGATGGAGATGGGGTTGCATGTGATGTGGCGTGCGCCGCTGCCTTGACACCATCCCCACCCTTTCCCTCCCCTTGAAGGGGAGAGAAACGGGAACGCGGCTGCGCCGCGTGGTTTCTACAGCACGTACACAAACATGAACAGCCCGAGCCACACCACGTCGACGAAGTGCCAGTACCAGGCAACCGCCTCGAACGCGAAATGATCGTTCTTGGTGAAGTGACCCCTAGCGCAGCGCAGCCAGATGATCGCCAGCATGAGGGTGCCAAGCGTGACGTGCGCGCCGTGGAAGCCGGTGAGCATGAAGAACGTCGAGCCGTAGATACCCGAGCCGAGCGTCAGGTTGAGCTCGGTGTAGGCGTGGATGTATTCCTCGGCCTGAAAATACAGGAAGGTGCAGCCGAGCAGCACGGTCAGCGCCAGGAACACCAGCAGGCGCTTGCGGTGGTCTTCCTTTAACGCGTGGTGGGCGATGGTCACCGTTACGCCCGATGTCAGCAGGATCAGCGTATTGAGCAGCGGCAAGCCCCACGGCGCGATCGTCTGAAAGCGTCCGCCGACATCGCCCGGACCGGCTGTCGGCCACGCCGCGCTGAAGCCGTCCCACAGGATCGCATTGGTCATCACGCCATCGCCGCTGCCGCCCAGCCACGGCAGCGCGAACTGGCGCGCGTAGAACAGCGCACCGAAGAACGCCGCGAAGAACATCACCTCCGAAAAGATGAACCACACCATGCCCATCCGAAACGAGGTGTCGACCTGCTTGTTGTAGTAGCCGGAGATCGATTCGAGGATCACGTCGGCAAACCACTTGAACAGGATGCCGAGCAACATCACCAGGCCAACGAAGAACGTCGCCTTGCCCCAGCTCGCCTCGTTGAGCCAGCTGGCCAGGCCGAGCATCGTCGCGAACAGCGCGACCGAGGCCATCACCGGCCAGCGGCTGCCGTGCGGCACGTAGTAGACGTTGGCGTCGTGGTGGTGGGCGTGTGCCATGAGAATCGTTCCGGTGTGGTCGTCGTGCGTCGGGAAGTGGGATCGGATCAAGGTGCCGCGCGCGCGGCAGCCGATGACGCGGACGGCGCGGCGAGGCGTGCGCTCAGCGCGTCGTTCTTGAAGAAGGTGTACGACAAGGTGATCGTGGTGACGTCTTTGGGCAGGTCGGGCGCGACGATGAAGCGCACCGGCATGTCGCGCGCCTCGCCGGCGGCGAGCGTCTGCGCGGTGAAGCAGAAGCATTCGGTCTTGCTGAAGTAGCCAGATGCGCGCGCCGGCGCGATCGACGGCACCGCGTTGCCGACGATCGCGCGGCGGCCGTTGTTGCGCGCGTAAAACAGCGTCTGGTACTGCTGGCCGGGGCGCACGCGCATGGTCGCCTGCTCGGGACGGAAGGCCCACGGCAGTTTGGAATTGACGCCGCCGTCGAACTCGACGGTGATCAGGCGATTGTCGTTGCGGCCGGTTTCGAGCGCGGCGGCGCGGGCGGCGCCGATCGCGGTACTTTCGAGGCGCACGCCGAAGACTTTTTCGCAGGCGATCCGATACAGCGGCACCAGCGCAAACGCGAACGCGAACGCGGCCAGCGCGACGGCGACCATCTTGACCACACCGCCGCGGGTGATCGACTCACGGTCACCGGCCGCACGACCGCTCACTGCGCGACCACGCCGCTGACGATGAAGCCGGCATAGATGCACAGCGCGATCAGCCCGATCACGATCGCGGTGCGCCGTGCGCGGCGACGGCGCACCTGCACGCCGTCGAGCGCAAGGTCAGGTTTGTCAGGACTGGCGGACATTGCTCAACACCGCTGTGTCGGCGGACGCGGCGGCATGGTCGTAGTCCATGTGCTCGACATCGCCGTGGGCGAGATCGCCCGGCTTGATGACCGGCGGCGTGGTGAAGGTGTGGTGCGGCGCCGGCGACGGCACGGTCCACTCCAGGCCCTTGGCGCCTTCCCACGGATTGGCCGCGGCGATCGCGCCGCGCTTCAGCGACCAGCCGAGCACGGCCATCATCAGGAACGGCGTGGCAAACATGCCGAACGCGCCGATCGAGCTGATCAGGTTCCAGTCGGCGAACACCACGTTGTAGTCGGGGATGCGCCGCGGCATGCCGGCCAGGCCGAGGAAGTGCTGCGGGAAAAACAGCAGGTTGACGAACACCACCGTCCACCAGAAATGCACCTTGCCCCAGAACTCGCTGTACATGCGCCCGGTCCACTTCGGCCACCAGTAATAGGTGGCCGCGATGATCCCGAACAGCGCGCCGGTGACCAGCACGTAGTGGAAGTGCGCGACCACGAAATAGGTGTCGTGGTACTGGAAGTCCGCCGGCACGATCGCCAGCATCAGCCCGGAGAAGCCGCCGATGGTGAACAGGATCACGAACGCGATCGCCCACAGCATCGGCGTCTCGAACGTCAGCGAGCCCTTCCACATCGTGCTGACCCAGTTGAACACCTTCACCCCGGTCGGCACCGCGATCAGCATGGTCGCGTACATGAAGTAGATCTCGCCGCCGAGCGGCATGCCGACCGAGAACATGTGGTGCGCCCAGACGATGAAGCTCAAAAACGCGATCGACGCGATCGCGTAGACCATCGCCTGATAGCCGAACAGCGGCTTGCGCGAGAAGGTCGGCAGGATTTCCGACACGATCCCGAACGCCGGCAGGATCATGATGTAGACCTCGGGATGGCCGAAGAACCAGAAGATGTGCTGGAACATCACCGGGTCGCCACCGCCGGCAGCGTTAAAGAACGAGGTGCCGAAGAACTTGTCGGTGAGCAGCATCGTCACCGCCCCCGCCAGCACCGGCATCACCGCGATCAGCAGAAACGCGGTGATCAGCCACGACCACGAGAAGATCGGCATCTTCAGCAGATCGACGCCGGGCGCGCGCATGTTGAGGATGGTGGCGATGATGTTGATCGCGCCCATGATCGAGCTGATGCCCATCATGTGAATGGCGAAGATCACGAAGGCGACATTGCTGCCGCCCTGGATGCTCAGCGGCGGATACAGCGTCCAGCCGCCGGACGGCGCGCCGCCGGGCAGGAACAGGGTCATCAGCAGCATCGTGAACGCGAACGGCAGGATCCAGAACGACCAGTTGTTCATCCGTGGCAGCGCCATGTCCGGCGCGCCGATCTGCAGCGGCACCATCCAGTTGGCGAGGCCGACGAAGGCCGGCATCACGCCGCCGAAGATCATCACCAGCGCGTGCATGGTGGTCATCTGGTTGAAGAATTCGGGCTCGACGAATTGCAGACCCGGTTCGGTGAGCTCGGCGCGGATCACCACCGACATCGCCGCGCCGATGATGAACATCACGAAGCTGAAAATCAGGTACAGCGTGCCGATGTCCTTGTGGTTGGTCGAAAACAGCCAGCGCTCGACGAAACTCTGCTTGTGGCCGTGATCGTCGTGGTGGTCGACGCCAACGGGATGGTCGGCGGGATAACTGGCCATGGCCTAACCTCTGGAAAGCGGGATGCGTTGCGAAGGGATGATCAGCCGGCCGCGGGCGCGGCGGCTGCGGAAGGGGTCTGCGCGGTGGTGCCATCGGCAGCGGCCGGTGCGGTGGCATCGTCGACAGGCGCGCCGTCCGCGGCGGGCGCGGTAACAGGCGCAGGTGCCGGCGCGGGCATCGCGGCCGGTGCGCGCTTGGCCTTCTGCGCGGCCAGCCAGGCCCGGTATTCAGCCTTCGGCACCGCGCGCACGACGATCGGCATGAAGCCGTGGTCCTTGCCGCACAGCTCCGCGCACTGGCCGCGGTACACGCCGGGCTGCTGGATGTCGGTCCAGGCCTCGTTGACGATGCCGGGGATCGCGTCCTGCTTCCAGCCCAATGCCGGCACCCACCAGGCGTGGATGACGTCGTCGGCGGTGATCACGAAGCGGATCTTGGTGTCGACCGGCAGCACCAGCGCGTTGTCGACGTCGCGCAGGTACTCGGGATGGCTTTCCATCGTCGGCCGGCCGCCGCTCTGGCGCATGGCGTCGCTGGCGCGGTCGAGGCGGCTGGTGAACGCGACGTCCTCGCCGAGGTAGTCGTACTTCCACATCCACTGGTAGCCGGTGACCTTGACGGTCATCTCGGAATCGCGGGTGTCGTACATCGCGATCAGCTTGGCGGTCGCCGGCCACGCCATGCCGATCAGGATGATGACCGGGATCACCGTCCAGATGATTTCCGCAGTGGTGTTGTGGCTGAACTGCGCGGCCACCGCGCCCTTGGACTTGCGGAACGCGAACATCGCGTAGGCCATCGCGCCGAACACCAGGATGCCGATCACCACGCAGATCCAGAACGCCATCATGTGCGCGCTGTACGCGTTGTGCGACAGCGTGGTGACGCCGCGGTCCATGTTGAGCTGCCACAGCTTTGGATCGGTCGGGTCGCCGCCGGCGACCGCCACGGCGCTTGCCGACAGCAGCACGAGCGCGGCGAGGCCGATGGCCCATGGCTTGGATCGAATCGCTTGCATCACGGAATGCCTCGCTGGCGTCTGGCTGACGACGGCACCGCCGCGGCCACATGCAGGCGATGGCCCTGATGCGTGCGCGAAGCGATGACGGATTGCGGATAAGACAAGATTTCGGGGATTTTAGGCCGACGCCATGGTGCCGGCAAGCGCGACGGCGCGCGGATGCGCGGCGTGACGGTACCTACCGCAGCGAACCCGCGCCTGTTCGCCATCGCACGCAACGCCTAGAATCGCCGCCTCCGCATGACCCCGGTGTGCCATGACCTCGATCCCGTCATTCGCGCCTGATGGCGAAGCCTCCGACGTCCGCGCCACCGAGCTGCGCGCGGCGATCACCGCGGCGTGGTCGCGCGACGAGGCCGAACACATCCGCGCACTGCTCGCGCAGGCGCGCCAACCCGAAGCCGACAGCCTTGCCATCCAGGCCACCGCCGCCGACCTCGTCAAGCGCGTCCGCGCGCGCGCGCGCGATCAGGGCGCGATCGAGGCCTTCATGCGCCAGTACGACCTCGGCAGCGAGGAAGGCGTGCTGCTGATGTGCGTGGCCGAGGCGCTGCTGCGCATTCCCGATCAGGCCACCGCCGACAAGCTGATCCGCGACAAGCTCGGCGACGCCGATTGGAAACGACACATGGGCCAGTCGGATTCGGTGCTGGTCAACGCCTCGACCTGGGGGCTGATGCTCACCGGCCATTTGGTCGATCTGGCCGACGACACCAAGCGCGACGTGCACAACGCCTTCAAGCGCTTGATCGGCCGCGTCGGCGAACCGATGATCCGCCTCGCGGTGCGCCAGGCGATGCGGATCATGGGCCACCAGTTCGTGATGGGCCGCACCATCGACGAGGCGCTGTCGCGCAGCCGCAAGGGCGACAATGCGCGCTACCGCTATTCGTTCGACATGCTCGGCGAAGGCGCGCTGACCGACGCCGACGCGCGCCGCTATCTGGACGCCTACCGCAGCGGCATCGACGCGATCGGCCGCAGCGTGCGCGCGGATGCCAAACAGCCGGCGGACGTGTTCGCGCGGCCGTCGATCTCGGTCAAGCTGTCGGCCATCCACCCGCGCTACGAGCACGCCAAGCGCGACCGGGTGATGGCCGAACTGGTACCGCGCGTGCTCGAGCTCGCGCAGCGCGCCAAATCGCACGGCATCGGCTACACCATCGACGCCGAGGAATCCGACCGTCTCGAACTCTCGCTCGACGTGATCGCCACGGCCTACGCCGACCCCTCGCTCGACGGCTGGGAAGGCTACGGCCTCGCCGTGCAGGCCTACCAGAAGCGCGCGCCGTACGTGATCGACTTCATCAGCGACCTCGCCCGTCGCCACCACCGCCGCATCCCGATGCGCTTGGTGAAGGGCGCGTACTGGGATTCGGAAATCAAGCGCGCGCAGGTCGACGGACTGTCCGGGTATCCGGTATTCACCCGCAAACCCAACACCGACGTGTCCTACCTCGCCTGCGCCCGGCGCATGCTGGTTGCGAGCGACGCGCTGTACCCGATGTTCGCCACCCACAACGCGCACACCATCGCGGCGATTCATCGCATGGCGTCGGCCTCGCTTCCTTCTCCCTCCGGGAGAAGGGCCGGGGATGAGGACGCGAACGACCCGCGCGCGGATGTCTATACCGCGAACGTACACGGCGCTCCCTCATCCCAGCCCTTCTCCCGGAAGGAGAAGGGCGCAAGCCCGGCTTACGAATTCCAGAAACTCCACGGCATGGGCGACGACCTCTATGCCGAAGTGATCCCCGCCGACCGCCTCGACGTGCCCTGCCGCGTCTATGCGCCGGTCGGCTCGCATGAGGACCTGCTGCCTTACCTAGTGCGCCGCCTGCTCGAAAACGGCGCCAACTCCAGCTTCGTCAATCGCATCACCGACGACGCCGTCGCCATCGACGACCTGATCCGCGACCCGATCGACACCGTCGCCGCCTTCGCATCGATCCCGCACCCGCGCATTGCGCTGCCGGTCGATCTCTTCCGCAGCCAATCCGGTGCCGCCGCAGGCACCGACAGGAGCAATTCCATGGGCGTCAACCTCGCCAACGACGCTGCGCTGCGCGCACTCGCCGACCAGATCGCCGCCGTGCCCGCCGACTGGCGCGCGGTGCCGCTGGTGCCGGGCGCGTCCAACGCCACCGCGCTCGCGGCCGACGGTCTAATCGCGGTGACCAACCCCGCCGACCGCCGCCAGACCGTCGGCCACTGGCGGCCGGCCGACGCCGCCACTGTCGAGCGCGCGCTCGCCAACGCCGTGATCGCGCAGCCCGGCTGGGATCATCTGCCGGCAGCCTCGCGCGCGCGCATCCTCGAACACTCAGCCGACCTGCTCGAACAGCGCCTGCCGCAGTTCATCGCGCTGTGCACGCGCGAGGCCGGCAAGACCATCCCCGACGGCGTCGCCGAGGTCCGCGAGGCGGTCGACTTCCTGCGCTACTACGCAGCGCAAGCGCGCACGCTGTTCGCGCCCGAGCCGCTGCCCGGCCCGACCGGCGAGTCCAACGTGCTGCAGCTCGGCGGCCGCGGCGTGTTCGCGTGCATCTCGCCATGGAATTTCCCACTAGCGATCTTTCTCGGCCAGATCGCCGCCGCACTCGCCGCCGGCAATAGCGTGATCGCCAAGCCGGCCGAGCAGACCAACCTGATCGGCTATGCCGCGATCAAACTCCTGCACGAAGCCGGCGTGCCCGAGGCCGTGCTGCAGTTCGTGCCCGGCGACGGTGCCAGCGTCGGCGCGGCGCTGACCCGCGACCCGCGCGTCGCCGGTGTGGTGTTCACCGGCTCCAACGCCACTGCGCTGGCGATCAACCGCGCACTCGCCGCGCGCGACGGTGCGATCGGCGCCCTGATCGCCGAGACCGGCGGTCAGAACGCGCTGATCGCCGACTCCTCGGCACTGCCCGAGCAGCTGGTCAAGGACGCGATCGGCTCGGCGTTCACCTCCGCCGGCCAGCGCTGCTCGGCGGCGCGCGTGCTGTTTGTGCAGGCCGACATCGCCGACAAGGTAATCGTCATGCTCAAGGGCGCGATGGCCGAACTGGCGGTCGGCGATCCGGCACTGCTGTCGACGGATGTCGGCCCGGTGATCGACGCCGACGCGCAGCAGCTGCTCGATGCACATGCGACGACGATGGACCGCGACGCGACGCTGATCGCGCGCGTGCCGCTCACGGAAGTCACCGCGCACGGCAGCTTCTTCGCACCGTGCGCGTGGGAGCTGACCTCTCTGGCGCAGCTCAGCGGCGAGAACTTCGGCCCGGCCCTGCACGTGATCCGCTGGCACGGCGACGACCTCGACGCGGTAATCGACGCGATCAACGCCAGCGGCTACGGCCTGACACTCGGCATCCACTCGCGCATCGACGAGACCATCGAGCGCATCGTCGCGCGCGCGCGCGTCGGCAACATCTACGTCAACCGCAACCAGATCGGTGCGGTGGTCGGCGTGCAGCCGTTCGGCGGCCAGCGGCTGTCCGGTACCGGCCCCAAGGCCGGCGGCCCGCACTACCTGCCGCGGTTCGCGACCGAGAAGACCATCACCGTCAACACCACCGCGGCCGGCGGCAATGCATCGCTGCTGACGCTGGGTGAGTAATGAACCGCCCGGGCTTTTCCGCAGGCTCCAACCCTTGAGCGGATGGAGCTATCTCGGACCTATTTCGACACGAGCTAAGCCGACGCGTATTGGCTCTGGAAACCATAGCCACGCAGGCAGGGCGCGTGCTACGAGCCTGTTCACGACCTTCTGATCCGCCGCTCCACCGCCCAACGCTGCAGCACCATCGCAAGGGAGGCAGTCCGCCACATTTGTGAAGAACCTCTCAATTCAATAATTAAACAGATCACACTGTCATTGCTTAATTGCATTTTCAATGCCAATTGCAGCTATACAGATGCTTCAGCCTGCGCGCTGCTTGGCAGGGAGCGGATGAGCGGTAGTAATGAAGTCGACGGATTTGGATAAGCATTCGCGAAACCAGAGGCTCGCCGTGTCGGTAAGGCGGGGTCAGCCAAGTTTATTCGCATCAAAGGGTTCAATAGAGATAGCCAAGCAATCGATGGCATCTTAGAGCCTGTTCACGTTCGACGTCTCCCGCGATCGTCGCCACACGAGGGAGAACAGGGGGTTGGCCTAGGGACGGTCCATGCGTGGCGAATCACCCATGAAGGATCTTCCCGATGAAACGTAAAGATATCGGTGACCGACCAAGCCTTGCGGTGCGATGCAGGCAGCTCAAACGCGCGCGTCTTATCTTGTCTGGTCTATTGCTCGCGGCATTGGTCAGTGCCACTGCCGGCGCCGCGACCGTCAAGCCGATCACCGATGCCGAGTTGTACCGGCGTGCGAATCTGATCGTGCACGGCGTCGTCACCAATAGCGAAGTCGTGGCCGATGCCGATTCGCGTCCGGTGACCGTCAGCACGATCCTGCCGATCGAGATTTTGAAGGGCACATTGAGCGGCGAGCTGTCCCTGCATCAGTTGGGCGGTACCTTGCCTGACGGACAGAGCCTGCAGTTCTCGGGGCGCCCCGAATACGTCCCCGGCCAAGAGGTCGTGGTTTTTGCCATTGCCCGCCCCGAGGGCGGCTATCAAACCGCAGAACTGCTGCTCGGTAAATTCACCGTCACGCAAGACGCGCAGAAAACATACTTCGCCGAGCCGGAACTTAAGAACAGCAGCGCGGCGGTCGGCGTTGACGTGCCCCCCGCAGATCTCGAC
>JBOHYD010000017.1:0-8666 GCA_050737635.1 Luteimonas sp.
CTTTTGCTGAAGCCGTCAAGCAGCTGTTGGGAGCCACGGTGCAGATCGCCAAACGCAACGAACTGCACACTTTTGTCGTCATGCCGCAGCGCTGGGTGGTGGAGCGCTCCTTTGGCTGGCTGGAGAAGTGCCGACGACTTTGGAAGAACGGCGAGCGCAAGCTCAACACCAGCCTACAATTCATCCACCTCGCCTTTTTGGCGCTGTTACTCAGAAGATTTTAAACAGGCTCTAAGCTTCGGCATCGCGGGCATCGGGCACGCACTCGGGACGGGACGTCAATGCGTGAGCGGATGCGGTGGTGGAGAACAACCGGCGTGGTGCTGGCGTTTTTGTTGATGGCCCTGCCGCTGCCCGGGCGCGCCGCCATCGACGCCCAGGCGCTCGGTGCGCGCTACGACGCCGGACAGGCCAATATCAACTTTCGCGTGTACTCCTCGCGGGCGACACGGCTCGAGGTGTGGCTTTACAGTGCGCCGTCCGGCGCGCAGGAAGTGGCTCGCTACAGCTTGTCCAGGGACGCGAGCAACGTCTGGTCGACGACGCTGCCGGTGGCAACCCTGCAAGGCAACGGCCTCACCGGCACGGTGTATTACGGTTATCGGGCCTGGGGACCCAACTGGACCTACAACAGCGCCTGGGCCAAGGGCAGCGGCATCGGCTTCGTGACCGACATCGATGCCAGCGGCAATCGCTTCAACCCCAACAAACTGCTGATCGACCCCTACGCGCGCGAAATCAGCCAGGATCCGAACACCGCGAGTTGCAACGACGCAACGCGCTACGCCAGCGGTGCGGCCTATCGCAATCTCGACAGCGGTGCCTGCGCCAGCAAGTCCATCGTCCTGGTGCCTAGCACGACATCGACCGGCACCAAACCCACGCGCGCCTTCAAGGACGAGGTGATCTACGAGGTGCATGTCCGCGGGCTGACGATGAACGATAGTTCGATCAGCGCCTCACTGCGAGGCACCTATGCTGGCGCCGCGCTCAAGGCAAGCTATCTCGCCGGCCTCGGCGTCACCGCGATCGAGTTCCTGCCGGTGCAGGAGACCCAAAACGACACCAACGACGTCAACCCCAACTCCACTAGCGGCGACAACTACTGGGGTTACGTGACGCTGAACTATTTCGCGCCCGACCGCCGCTACGCATCGGACAAATCGCCCGGCGGCCCCACGCGCGAATGGAAGGCGATGGTGAGGGCCTTTCACGACGCCGGCATCAAGGTGCTCGTGGACGTCGTTTACAACCACACCGGCGAAGGCGGGGCGTGGAGCGGGACTGACGGAGTGACGGTCTACAATCTTCAGTCGTGGCGCGGGCTCGACAATCCGACCTACTACTCGCTGACCAGCGACTTTCGCTTTTCCTGGGACAACACCGGCGTCGGCGGCAACTACAACACGCGCAATCCCATCGCGCAGAATCTGATCATCGATTCGCTGGCCTATTGGCGAGATACGCTCGGCGTCGACGGATTCCGCTTCGACCTGGCAGCGGTGCTCGGCAATACGTGCCAGCACGGCTGCTTCAATTACGACAGGAACGACAGCGGCAACGCGCTCAATCGCATCGTCGCGGAGCTACCGCCACGGCCTGCCGCCGGGGGTACCGGCATCGACCTGATCGCGGAGCCCTGGGCGATCGGCGGCAATAGCTATCAGGTGGGAGGGTTCCCGGCCGGTTGGGCGGAGTGGAACGGCATTTTCCGCGATACCGTGCGCATGCAGCAAAACAAGCTGGGCGTGGAGACAGTGACCACCGGGCAACTCGCCACGCGCATCGCTGGCTCCTCCGACCTGTATTCCGACGATGGCCGCAGGCCATGGCATTCGGTCAATCTGTTGGTGGCGCACGACGGCTTCACGCTCAATGACCTGTACGCCTACAACAGCAAGCAAAACAACCAGCCTTGGCCCTACGGGCCGTCGGACGGCGGCGAGGACAATAATCGCAGCTGGGACCAGGGCGGCGTGCGTGCCGCGCAGCGCAAAGCCGCGCGCACCGGTCTTGCCATCATGATGCTGAGCGCCGGCGTACCGATGATCACCGGAGGCGACGAGGCGTTGCGCACCCAGTTTGGCAACAATAATGTCTACAACCTCGACTCGTCCGCGAACTGGCTGTCCTGGAGCCGCGGCACTATCGAAGCCGATCACGAGACCTTCAGCCGTCGCCTGATCGCGTTTCGCAGAGCACACCCGGCGCTGCGCCCGGCGAATTTCTATTCCGGGGCGGACAACAACGGCAATGTGATGGAACAGCTGCGTTGGTTCAGACCGGACGGCGCGCCGGCCGACACTGCGTATTTCAATGCTGCCAACAACGCCATCGCCTGGCGCATCGACGGCAGTGAGCTGGGCGATAGCGCGAGTGCGCTCTACATCGCTTACAACGGCTCACCGGGCAATGTGAACTTCGTCCTGCCTTGGCCGGGTAGCGGCAGACAGTGGTATCGCACGACCGATACCGCAAGCTGGAACGAAGGCGCGAACGCGGTCGCCACTCCCGGCAATGAGGTTGTCATCGGTGGCGAGAATACGGTCTACGGGATGGAGGCGCGCTCGCTGCTGTTGCTCATCGCCAGATAATCGGCGATCGGTCGACGGCATACCGCCATCGTAGCCATGAAATGCTCCGCCGCCCGCCGCCCGCCGCCTGCCGCCTGCCGCTGTACTGCAACCTCAGCGCGCCCCGCGGATGCAAGACGCGCCGCACGAGATCGAATCGATGCGTCGGTTTGCCGGTCTGCGCTTATCGCGTCGCCGCCGGCACGCGACCACGGCGGTGGATTTTCGTCGATCGCGGTAGCGTTATCGTTGCCAAATCCACACCCAATTCGGTGCCGCTGTTCATCGGCAGCGATCTGCGCACTACGCGATGTCGGCCGCAGCGTCGGGGGTGAAGGACAGGGTTGCCACCACGCCCTTATGCTCGCCCGGCACCACGCGCACGTGCCAACCGTACAACATGCACAGCCGGCGCACGATCGACAGGCCGATGCCGCCACCCTGCGAATGCGCGGCGTGGGTGCCGCGGTAGCCACGCTCGAACAACCGCGCGGTGTCCTCGACGCTCAGGCCCGGGCCGGAGTCGATCACCTCGATCGCGCCGCGGCGCAGGCGCACGATCACCTCGCCTTGCATCGTGTATTTGACCGCGTTGCCGATCAGGTTGCCGAGCGCGACGTTGACCGCCGACTCCGGCGCATCGACCACGTCGCCGCGCTCGCCTTCCAGGCGTAGTTGCAGCGGCTTGCCGCCGAGCTGGGTGCGGTACGCGTCGAGCAGTTGTTCGGCCACTTTCGCCACGTCGGTCGCGCCGCGGCCGCGCTCGTTGCGCGACAACAGCAGCAGTGCGCCGATCAGGTCGGTGCACTGCTGCTCGGCGCGCTGGATGCGCAGCAGCCGCGCCTGGGTCTTGTCGTCAAGCCCGGGGCGCGACAGCAGCAGCTCGACCGCGCCGCGCACCACCGCCAGCGGCGTGCGCAGTTCGTGGCTGACATCGGCGTTGAACTCGCGGTCGCGTTGCACCACCTCGGTAAGCCGCGCGGAATAGTCGTCAAGCGCGGAGGCCAGCTGGCCGACCTCGTCATCGGGAAAATGGCTCGCCAGCGCTCCCGGCTTGGCACTGTCGCCAGACGCCTGCAGACGCCGCGCAAGCTCCGACACCGGGCTCATCACCCGCGACGCCGCCCACCAGCCGACTAGCACCGACAGCAGCGTGAATACAATCACCGATCCGTACAGCGCGCGGTTGAACTGCGCTTCGCCGCGCGTGGTCTGGGTCATGTCGTAGGCGAGAAAAATCCACTCGTTGGGTGTCTTGCGCACCGCGAGCTTGTACGCGAACGGACTGCCGTTGTCGTCGACGCCGCCGAGGTTGTGGATGCCGTCACCGAGCTCGTACCAATCAGGCTGCTCGACGCGCAGCGACTCGAAACGGTCCGGGCGCACGATGCGCGCGCGAATCTGTTCGACCGGCACCGCCGGGTTCTTGCTGGTGTCGCTGTAATAGCGCTTGGCGTACTCGTCGATGTTGCGGTTCATCACGTCTTCGACGAGCGTGTTTTCGACGCGGTTGCGCGTCCACTGCGTGGCAAACGCAAACAGCGCCGTGAGTCCGAAACCGAGCAGCAAAAACGACAGGATGATGCGGCTGCGCAGCCGCCGCCGGAACCGCCGTTTGCGCCGGAATGCGCTTTTACGCAGACGCATCGGGCGCGGCGATGCGGTATCCGATGCCGTGACGCGTCTGGATCAGCAGCACCGGGAACGGCTTGTCGAGCACCGCGCGCAGACCGTGGATGTGCACGCGCAGGCTGTCGGAGTCCGGCAATTCTTCGCCCCACACGCGGGTTTCGAGGTCCTGCCGCGTGACCACCGCCGGCGACGCTTCCATCAGCGACTGCAGGATCTTCAGCGCGGTCGGGTTGAGCTGCAGCAACTTGCCGGCGCGGCGCACTTCGAGGGTGTCGAGGTTGTATTCGAGATCCGCGACCTCGAGCACGCGCGTCTGCACGCCCTTGCCGCGCCGCGCGAGCGCGTTGAGGCGCACCTCGACCTCCTGCAGCGCAAACGGCTTGACCAGATAGTCGTCGGCACCGGAGTCGAAGCCGGCAAGCTTGTTGTCGAGGCTGTCGCGCGCAGTCAACATCAGTACCGGGGTCTGCTTGCGCGCCTCGTTGCGGAGCTTGCGGCAGACCTCGAGGCCATCGATGCCGGGCAGATTGAGGTCGAGCACCACGGCATCGAACTCGTGCACCACCGCCAGATGCAATCCGGTGACGCCGTCTGCGGCAAAATCGACAGTGTGGCCGCGGTCTTCTAGGTAGTCGCCGAGGTTGGCGGCGATGTCCTGGTTGTCTTCAATGACGAGAATGCGCATCGGCAAGTGATCCTTTGGGGTGTGCGTCAGACCGGCGATCGGCGATGCAGTTCCGCGCAGTGGGCAGGTGGTGACCGGATTCTGTCACACGCCGGCAGCCAAGCCCGCCGGCGGACACGCGCCCGCTGCCGCGACAGATCCAGTATTCAGGCGCACCCATAAAAATGACCCAGGCGGTGGACCCGCCTGGGCCGAAGAGGAGACTACCCCGATGACCGTCATCCGTCGGGCGCGATGCCTGCGTCCAACGATTGCGTCGACGACGACACTACGGCGGGCACAGTTAGTGCACCGTTAAGCGGGTGGTTACGAATCCATTAAATGGCGGCACGAGCGGGTTTTCGACGCCGCGGAGCGATGGTTTTGACGATCAGCCGGCTGATGCTGGCGACGTGGTCGATGATCCGCCCGGCGATGTCGACACCGGTGGCCTGCTCGATGCCCTCCAGCCCCGGGGAGGAGTTCACCTCAAGCACCAGCGGTCCGCGCCGCGAGCGGATCAGGTCGACGCCGGCGACACCCAGACCGAGCACCTGCGCGGCGCGCACCGCCATCGCCTGTTCGGCGTCGGTCGCATGCGCGGCCAACGCACTGCCGCCGCGATGCAGATTGGAGCGGAAGTCGCCCGGTGGCGCCTGCCGGCGCATCGCCGCAACCACTTGATCGCCAACCACGAAGCAGCGTAGATCGGCGCCCTCGGCCTCCTCGATGAACTCCTGCACCAGAAAGTTGGCATACAGCCCACGCAGCGTCTCAATCACGCTGCGCGACGCCGATGGTTTTTCGGTCAGCATCACCCCGGTGCCCTGGGTGCCCTCGTTGAGCTTGATGACGTGCGGCGGCGGGCCGAGCATCGACAGCAGGTCGACGGTGTCGTCGGGGTTGTCGCCAAACACCGTCACCGGCAGGCCGATGCCCTGCGCCGCGAGCAGTTGGTGGCAGCGCAGCTTGTCGCGCGAGCGCGCGATCGCCGCCGACGGATTGGGTGTCGCGGTGCCCATCAGCTCGAACTGGTGCAACACCGCGCTGCCGTAGCGGGTCACCGATGCGCCGATGCGCGGGATCACCGCGCCGTAGCCGGCGATCGGCCTGCCCTTGTAGTGCATGTCGAAACCATCGGCGCTGATGCGCATGTAGCAGCGCAGCGGATCGAGCACGCGCACGCTGTGGCGTGCCTTGCGCGCGGCCTCGACCAGCCGCCGGGTCGAATACAACTTGCTGTTGCGCGACAGGATGGCGAGCTTCATGCGGGTGATGTCATGGGGAAGGCCGGGGAAGATGGCGCGGCGGTCGGCCTTGGGCCGAGGACTGTGCGGGATCGACCGTGAACGCGCCGGCGATGGCGGTGCGGCCGAGCAACATCGGAAACCGCATCCCACGGCGATCGGTCAGATTGATGTCGATCTCGCGTTCGACGCCGGCCAGCCGTAGCCTAGTGCATAGGAAAATCCGCGTCGTGCGCTGGCCGCCGGAGTCGGTCACCTCGCGCTCGTCGGTGATCGGCGCGACCGCCTCGACGGTCACTGCCGGCAGCCCGGCTCTGGTGTCCGCTCGCAATTTCCACGGCGTCAACCGGAAACCGACCCACGGCGCGCCGCCGTCGACGAAGCGCCAGTGCGTATCGACGTGCAACGCCGAACTGCGCGCGCCGGTATCGACCTTCGCGCGCAGCCGCGCGATGCCGAGCTCGGGCAGCGTCACCCACTCGCGCCAGCCAAGCATGATCACGGCGCGGCCGTTGAGTTGCATGCGGCGATCGACGGTTGCGCAGCGGCTGTGGTCATCGTCTTCGGCAGCGATCGCCCACGGGCGTCGTAGAGAGAGTTGGCAAATGGAACATCCGCATCGGATCAGCGCAAGAAAAAAGCGGCCCGCCTGCTAAAGCGTGCCGCCGTCGGGTTCTGGAGCGGGTGACGGGATCGAACCCCAGCACCAAAGATTGTCCCAATCATCCTAGTCATGGATCAAGCCCGAAATACGATACCTGAAACGACAACTAGTGTCGTGGAGTCTCGAAACTGACTTGAGCTGTGCTGTTCGCCACCTGTTCATTGAGGGCCCTGGCTCTGGGTGCGACGGCCAGCGCACGGTGCCCCATCACGGCATAGGCGCTGACCGACGACCCGGACCCAGGCGGTTTCGGCGTGGCGGCAACGCGATGCGGCCTATCGCTGCAGCCGGCATAAGCGATGCACCGCGCACCGTGCGATGCGATGGGCTTGACCCTGGCACCGCCGGGTCGCGCATTGGTGCTGTGTGCCGATCAGACAAGCCCCGACGCGAGCACCGTGCCAGGCTAGGTGACGGGTGACGGGTGACGGGTGAGCATCCGCGGGCTCAAACCAGTGCTTATGTGAAGAGACACTAAATTTGATTGGTGCGTATGTCACGTTATCAGAATTTACTTGCTTTCCAGCGCCAATTGAGGCTATGCCGGCGGCTTAATTGCCTATAGGCTAAATGACGTGGAGCACAAGGAGTCGTATTTCGTCGACGGATTTGTAGCTGCTCCGCAGAACCAGATGCTTGCAATCCGGTAAAGCCGGGTCAGCCCGGTTTATTCGCGTCAAAGAGTTCAAGAGCCAGCCGATTTCGGCGGCATCAAAGAACGGCGGCCAGTGGCCGTGACGGCGCGAAGCGTAGAACCCCCGATCTAGGGCAGGGAAGCGCGCTAAAGGCAACTAACCAGCGAATAGATGCCCCCATGGAATACATGACGGCATCTGTGCACGACGGCATGATACCCATGCCGTCGATATCAGTGGCGCATTGCGCCAACCACCAACCTCGCGAGGTACTAAATATGATGCGTACATCAAAACTGTTACTCGGCGCTATGTTTGGACTATGCTTCGTCCCGTCTGCTTATGCTCAGAGCCTTTCCCCTGTCAATACAGCGTTCACTCTTGCCGGCGGCATTTCGGTGGTAGCCGGCGCCGCTTCTCTAAACTGCACGATAAGCTTGGTCGGGGCGACAAATAGTGCTGGCGCAGCGACGATCACTGCCGCAAGCGTCACTGGTGCAGGCCTGTGTGTGACCTTGGTTCCCACTGGATTTCCCTGGCCCGTGACGGCCACGGCTGCCGATATGGTTACGTTGAGTGGATTGCAGCTCCGCACCCCGTTTGGCGTTGCTGGCCCCACGACCGCGACGGGCGTCTATGACAATAATCTCGGCATCTTGACGTTCACGAACGCTGCGAGCACAACAGGCTCATTGATTAGTGCGACTTTGGATTCGACGCCGTCTCTTAGGATCGTTCCTTGAGTTTAATGGCGGCGTGCATTTCCAATGCCAGTGTTTGATTGAAGTACCCGAGAGGGATGAGGAGAGCCACCGCAAGTTGCGGTAGCGAGTTTTTAATAAGGTATCAGTAACTCCTCGACGTGAAGCATGGCTGTGGCCGCAGATACTTGCGGCCACAGCCATTACCTAGCGCTGAAGTTGGAGCTGCCCCGCATCCGCGGAGAGCTGGAGATTTGATTCTCAAGCGGCGAATCGTATCGGACTTGCGGCGTTCTCCTACTGTCGTTCGAAGGTGATGGGGGACAGGTAACCGAGCGCAGAATGCCGCCGTCGCGGGTTGTACCAGCCCTTAATCCAAGTGGACAACGTCAGCAACTTCTTCAGCCGGCCGTTCTCTGTCTCCTGAACCGCCCCGGGATTTGAGGAGGCTTCAACTCTTGAGAAGATGAAGCCATGAACAAGTCGAACAAGTTTTCCCCAGAAGTACGTGAACGTGCGGTGCGGATGGTGCAGGAGCATCGAGGTGAGT
>JBOHYD010000018.1:0-3513 GCA_050737635.1 Luteimonas sp.
TGTGCTGATCCTGCGGCTGCCGAAGCGGCTGGAGTGGGAGTGGAAACGCGACAGCCGCGAGATCCTCGGTGAGAAATGCTGTTGCGAGCCTTCGCGGCTCGGCTTGAATCAGGCGTTAGCGACCGAAAGGCCCTTCTGCTAGACTCAAGCCAATGAGCACCGTTGAGCAAATCGAACTTCAGATTTCCAAGCTCTCTCCGCAAGAACTTGCACGCTTCCGCGCTTGGTATTGTCATTTCGACGCAGACGCTTGGGATCGCCAAATTGAGCGGGATGCGACATCCGGCAACTTTGATGCGCTGGCGAATGCTGCACTTCAAGCGCACACTTCTGGCACCTCAAAGCCTCTGTGAATCATTTCACTACGCCGGACTTCTGGAAGGCCTACGAGTCACTTCCAGCACATGTCCGACGGCTTGCTGACAGCAATTACCAACGGCTCAAGTCTGATCCTCGTCATCCATCGCTCCGGTTGAAGCACGCTGGTCGCTTTTGGTCGGTTCGCATTGGCTTGCACTTCCGGGCACTTGGTGTCGATGCGCCCGACGGAGTTGTGTAGTTTTGGATTGGCAACCATGCAGACTATGACAAGCTCATCGGCGGCTAACCATTCATTCAAGCCCAAGCCGCTTCGCGGCTTGGTTTAACTCGGGCGCTGGATGTCATTCCTCGATCAAAATCCCGGCCTCGGCTTCTCGGTTGCGGCCGGTTTCGGGCTGCTGGTGGGCAGCTTTCTCAATGTGGTGATCCTGCGGCTGCCGAAGCGGCTGGAGTGGGAGTGGAAACGCGACAGCCGCGAAATCCTCGGCGAGCCGGAGCTCTACGACCCGCCGCCGCCCGGCATCGTGGTGGAGCGCTCGCACTGTCCGCATTGCGGGCGTCAGCTGGCGTGGTACGAGAACATCCCGGTGCTGAGCTGGCTGGCGCTGCGCGGGCGTTGCCGCAGCTGCCACGCGCCGATCTCGCTCCAGTATCCGTGTGTCGAGCTGTTGACGATGCTGGTGGTGGTGGCCAGTGTCTGGCAGTTCGGTTTCGGCTGGCAGGGTTTCGGCGCGGTCGTGCTCGGCTGCATGCTGATCGCACTGTCGGGCATCGACATGCGCACCCAGCTGCTGCCGGACCAGTTGACCCTGCCGCTGATGTGGCTGGGCCTGATCGGCAGCATCGACAATCTCTACATGCCGGCCAAGCCGGCGCTAGTCGGCGCGATCGTCGGTTATTTGAGCCTGTGGACGGTGTGGTGGCTGTTCAAACAGATCACCGGCAAGGAGGGCATGGGCCACGGCGACTTCAAGCTGCTCGCGGCGCTAGGCGCGTGGGTCGGTCTGCAGGGCATCCTGCCGACCATCCTGCTGTCGTCGCTGGTCGCTGCGATCCTCGGCTCGATCTGGATCGTCGCAAAAGGCCGCGACCGTGCGACGCCGATCCCGTTCGGTCCGTATCTGGCGATCGCCGGCTGGCTGGTGTTTATGTGGGGCGCGCCGCTGATCGATGCCTACCTGCGCTACGCAAATCTGTAGCGGCGGCGGTCGCAACGCACTTGTGGGTGCGCCCGCGGGCACGATTGGATATCCTCGGCAACGCCCTATCGCGCCCTTCGGCGCTCCCGCAGAGACGCTGCTCGCATGGCTGACCTTCTGATCGGACTCACCGGCGGCGTCGCCTCCGGCAAGAGCGCGGCAACGGAATGCTTCGAGGCACTCGGCGTGCCGGTGATCGACGCCGACATCGCCGCGCGCGATGCCGTGGCCGTGGGCTCGGACGGGCTCGCGGCGGTGATCGCTGCGTTTGGCATTGACGCGCTCGACGCCAGCGGCGCACTCGACCGCGCGGCGATGCGGCGGCGGGTGTTTGCCGACGACGACGCGCGCAGGCGACTCGAAGCGATCGTCCATCCGCAGGTGCGCGCCATGCTTCACTCGCGCTGCCAGGCGGCGATCGGCGCGTATGCGATCGCGGCGATTCCCCTGCTGACCGAAGGCGGTCGACAGACCGCGTACCCGTGGCTGCAGCGCGTGCTGCTGATCGACGTGCCCGCCGCGCTGCAGCATGCGCGGCTGCTGGCCCGTGACGGCATCGACGCCGCTCTCGCCGAGCGCATGATCGCCGCCCAGGCCAGCCGCGCCGAGCGCCTGGCGATTGCCGACGACATCATCGTCAACGACCGCTCGCTGGAAGCGCTGCAGGCGCACGTCACGGCGCTGCATCGACGCTATCTGCAACTCCGCAGCAGCGCCCCATGGGCGCGATAGGCTATGCCGGTAATGCCCATCGCGCCCATGAGGCGCTGCTACGCGTGTGTGGCCGTCGGATCCGGCCACAAGCTGCGGATTGCGGCGATGCCCTGCGCGCCGTGCTGGCGGGCGGTCGGGATGTCGTCGGGGCCGAGGCCGCCGATCGCATAGATCGGCAGATCGACCTGCTCGCGCAGGTGCTCGAACGCGTTCCAGCCGATGCCCGGCGTGCCGGGATGGGTGGCGGTCGGCAGGACCGGGCCGACGATGACGAAATCGCAGCCTAACGCGACTGCGGCCTGCAGTTCGGTCGCGTCATGGCAGGACGCGCCGAGCATCCGGTGTTCGGCGATCGGTCGTGAGGGCAATTGCATCAGCTGCGCGGCACGCAGGTGCAGGCCGATGTCCAGGCGCTGCGCGAGTGCGGCATCGCCATTGATCCAGACATCCGCGCCGGACACGCGACAACGCGCCACCGCGGCGGTGGCAATACGCTCGCGATGCGCGGCATCGCGCGTCGGCAACCGGATCTGCACGCGACGGATGCCGGCAGCCAGCGCTCGCTCGAGCGATGCCAACCACACGCTGCCATCGTCAGCGTCGTGCGGCTCGGGGGTGACCAGCAGTCGATCGGGCTGTAGCAGCGCGGCCACCACCGGGCGATCGGCCGGCGGCATCGCATAGCTGCTGAGTTTGTGCGGCGGCACCCAGGCCAGCGCCTGGCCTTCGCGGCCGCGCGGTGTGCCGGTCCAGCGCGACACGCGACGCACGTCGAGTCGCAGACGCTTGCTCGGCATCTGCTGCGCGACCGCCATCACCGGTGCGCCGATGCGCGCGGTGATACCGAGCTCTTCGTGGAGTTCACGCGCGAGCGCGGCGTCCGGCGTCTCGCCCGGCTCGCGCTTGCCCCCGGGAAACTCCCATAGGCCTGCGAGATCGCGACCATCGGTACGCCGCGCGAGCAGCACGCGGCCGGTGGCGTCGGTGATGACGGCGGCGACGACCTCGACTAGCGGGGAATCGGGAACCGGGGGCGGAGAATCGGAAATCAAGGTCGCCAGCGCGGTTGCGACGGAAGGACGATGCCGTCGAAATCAGCGCCGCAGCACTGTATTTTTTCCTCTTCGCCGCGCGACACGACCAAACCCGCCTCCACGATTCCCTGTTCCCGATTTCGCATTCCCTATTCCCTATTCCCTATTCCCGACCCTTCAGACCAGCTGTCCGTGGCAGTGCTTGTACTTCTTGCCACTGCCGCAGGGGCAGGGATCGTTGCGGC
>JBOHYD010000019.1:0-12746 GCA_050737635.1 Luteimonas sp.
CCGAAGATCGTGTGCTGGAAAAGCATCTGAAGGCACCGGTCTATTTCGCCGATCCGCACAGCCCGTGGCAACGCGGGTGCAATGAAAACTTCAATGGCTTGCTGCGTCAATGCTTCCCGCGCCAGCGCGACGTCAGCACGATCACCGCGCAGGAACTGCAAGCGGTCGAAGATCAGTTAAACGACCGACCCCGAAAACGACTCGGTTACCTGACCCCGAGCGAAGTATTCTTCAACGACGATCACGTTGCACTTCAAAGTTGAATCCGCCGTCAGCAGGAAGAAGGATCCACCGCGCCGGGGTGTCGGGGCAGCACCCCGACAGTGACCGCGGCTCCCGGTCGGGTCGCTTCGATCGCGGGCGGTGCCGTTCGTGCCAGGTCGCGACAGCGTTGGTCGAGTTCGGCTCGAACCGCGCACTGCTAAGCCAACGCGCGATACCCGCTCAGTTCGTGTGCTGCGTCCAGTCCTGCGCCCCGTGCCAGACGTGCAGGATTTCGACCGCTTGCGACGTTGTCCGGTAGACCAGCACGTAAGGCGTTCGTGCGACGACCCATTCCCGTGTTTCTGCCCGCATGCCCGGACGTCCGATCTGCGGGTGCGACCGCAAGCGTCGTGCGGCATCCACGATGCGACGTGCCAACATTCGCGCCGCGATCGGGTTCAACTCGTGATAGTAGGTTTGCGCGGCTTCGAGTTCATCGGCTGCCGGCGTCGTCCACTCAAGCCTCAACATCCACGCCCCATTTCGCGAACATCGCATGGATGCGCTCGGGACTGGCGAACTCACCACGGTCTGCCGCCTCGATCCCACGCTCGACCCCCGCCAGGAACCGTGCCTTCTCGGCCAGGTCGTCCCAGCTGGCCGTTTCCGGCAGGGTATCGATCAGCTTGTGTGCCTCTTGCTTGAACACCGCGGCCATGAGCAGGTTCCTCGGGTGAGTTGTTCCCAACATCCTACGCCTCGTCCCCCTGATCCTGGTTCAACGTCGTCCGTTCTCGCCAATCCAACCTCGCCGAGCTGGCCCAGCAGTTTGACCTGCCCCCAACCATGACCTGCCCCCAACCAGATCACCAACGGGAAGCAGCCGTTGCTGGCCGGTGCCGCGAATCACGCGGCAGGCCCAGGCGGTGGGCATCAGCCACAGCCGCGTGGACTCCCTGCCGCGACCGGTGTCGGCGTCGGACCTGGCGCTGATGCGACGGATCGACGAACTGCATCTGGAGCCCCGTTCGCCGGCAGCCAGATCCAGCCTTCCTAGTGTAGTGCTTCGTAAATATTGAACCAATGTGCGGCCAAGTGGTCACATCCATCATGCCCGCCTCGGACGATGGATGATGAAGCCACCGGTAACGCTCGACGAGAGCCAAAGAAGGACCCTGACGCAGTGGGCCCGATCGCGAACGGTCAGCGTGCGCTGGCGTGAGCGTGCCCGGATCGTGCTGGCAGCGTCGAAAGGCGATTCCGATCAGGCGATCGCCGAGGCATTGGGAACGACTCGGCACCGTGTCGCGCGCTGGCGAGCGCGCTTCGCATCTGGCGGCGTGGCTGCGCTAAAACAGGATCTTCCGCGGGGTGGTCGGCCGCCGAAAGCCGATGCCACCAAGATTGAGGAGATTATCCGACTCACGATCCAAACCACGCCCGCGCACGCGACGCACTGGAGCACGCGCTCCATGGCGGCCCGCGTGGGCGTGAGCGATAGCACCGTGTTGCGGATATGGCATGCCCACGGGCTCAAGCCGCACCGAGTGGAGACGTTCAAGCTTTCCAACGATCCGCAGTTCGCGGAGAAACTGGACGCCATCGTGGGCCTGTATCTGTCGCCGCCCGAGCACGCGCTGGTGCTGTGCTGCGACGAGAAAAGCCAGGGACAGGCCTTGGATCGCACCCAGCCCGGACTGCCGATGAAGAAAGGCCGAGGTGCGACCATGACGCACGACGACAAGCGCCACGGCGCCACCACGCTATTCGCTGCGCTGAACGTCCTGGACGGCACCGTGATTGCCGATGGCAAGCCGCAGCACCGTCACGAAGAGTGGCTGGAGTTTCTGCGCCTGATCGATCGCACAACGCCGAGAGGCGAGGTTCTGCATCTGATCTGCGACAACTACGCCACGCACAAGCACCGCAACGTAAAGACGTGGCTGAAGAAGCACCCCCGTTTCCATGTCCACTTCACCCCGACCTCTGCGTCATGGCTGAACATGGTCGAGCGCTTCTTCCGCAGCATCACCGTCGACCGCTTGCGCCGCGGCGTGTTCCGAAGTGTCGCCGAACTCAACGAGGCGATCCGCGGCTACATCGCCGCCTACAACGACTGCCCGAAGCCCTTTGTCTGGACGGCGAAAGCCAATGACATCCTGGAGAAGGTCATGCGGGGTCGCGTGGCACTGGCGAAAGTGGTTCAAACAGCGTGAAGCACTACACTAGCGGGTGGATGACGTCCAGCCTGCGTTGCGCCGTCTGCCAGTCTTCATCGGCGAGATCTTCCAGTCCGGGCGCGGCGAGGGTCGCGCTTGGCATGGCTGGCTGCAGTTCCGTCAATCTCGCCTGGCGGATCTGGCCGGTCTCGGAGTCGCGGACCAGAACGGCGTCCAAGTCGAGGATGCGGGTGACGGTGCCACGCCGTTGGCCTACCAGTACTTCGGCGCCGGGCTGTACGGCGAAGGTGGCGGGTATGGAATTCATCCCTTGCTCCAGATACGGCTGGACATAGTCAGTGATGCATTCAAATCCGCACCGAAGTAGAAGGTGCCGACGAGGTACCACAGCGCCGGTAGCAACCGGGCGCGGTTCCATTCGTCGCGGCAGGCGGCCTCCAGCAGGGTCTGCACGTCGGCTTCGCCCAGTTCGCACAGCGCATTGTCGAGCACGTCCATGTCGTCCGCAGGCGGCGGACCGCGCCGCACGAACGGCAGCAGGAATCGGGCGTTATCGAGGTACGGCGTCCGGATCTCCGCTTCAGTCACCAGCTTGAATCGCCACCCTTGTGCCCGGGCGAAACGGACCGCGGCCCGGAACTTGGGTTTCAAGTCCAGCCATTGCTCGCGCAGATCCGAGCGGTACTTCACCTCGCACAGCAACGGGGTCGGTTCGGCGCTGTGCCGCGCCTTGAAATGCACCAGTACGTCGGGCGTATAGCGCCGCTCGCGTCCGCCGTCGTGCCAGGACAGGGCGACCGGCTGCACCTCGAAGCTGCGTACGTAGGGCGAGAACTCCAAGCGGGTGAGAAAGTCCCGTTCCAGGGTCGATTCGAACTGTGCCGGCCCGGCCGCCTTCGCTGCAGCCACGATGCCGGTCACGTTGCGGTAGCTCTTGGAGATCTTACGGACGGGCATGGCAAACCAGTCCCCTCAAGCGGTGGAATTCCGGACCCGGTCGCCGGATCCGTTGGCACCCAGTACAAAGTATCGATGTAATAATAGGCTTCATTGGGCGGCGTGGTACATGCGACCTTTGGAATTCACAGTCGCTGCCTGAGCTTCGGACCGCCACGCCCGCCTTTGCCTGTGCGCCGCAGCAGCGTGTGCCGGGATAATGCAGTCCGGCACACAGCGTCCCGGCGGCGGCTGTCGATCCGTTCACCTGCGCCGCAGTCGCGGCCGTTACAGTGGATTTGCGGTGGCCGTGCAACTTTCAGCACTGTTCCGCCGTCCATACAAAGCGCATAACGACGTCTCTTCTTAATCGCAACGGTGGCCGCAATGGCCCGAGTGAATGCATGAAACTGTCCCGCACGCTGCCCGCCTCCCTGATCGCGATCGCCCTCGCGGTGCCATTGGCGCTGATGGCGCGCGGCGACGACAATGCGATCCCGGCCGCGGCCAATGTCGATCAGGCGACGACCTCCAAGCTCGTCTACGGCCTGCTCTCCGACAGCCGCTACGCCTACCGGCCACGTGCGCTTGATGCGACGCTGTCGGCGGACATCTTCAAGCGCTATCTGGAAACCCTCGACAACGGCAAGGTGTTCTTCACCGCTCAGGACGTCGCCAGGTTCGAGCCCTACACGGCCACGCTCGGCACCGCGATCAAGAGCGGCGAGCTCGATCCGGCATTCGCGATCTTCACCTTGTACAAGCAGCGCGTCGCCGAGCGCGTCGCGTATGCGCGTGGCCTGCTCAAGCAGGATCTGTTCGATTTCAGCGGCACCGACCGCTGGTTCTACGACCGCAAGGACGCGCCGTGGGCGGCCAACGAGGCCGAGGTCGACACGCTGTGGAAGCAGTCGGTGCGCAACGACTGGCTGCGTCTCAAGCTCGCCGGCAAGCCATCCGAGGACATCCGCAAAACCCTCGACAAACGCTATGCCAATCTCGCCACGACGCTGTCCGAGCTCGACGGCACCGACGCGTTCCAGAGCTTCCTCAACGCCTACACCGCGTCGATTGATCCGCATACCGACTATTTCGATCCGCGCAGCGCCGATCGCTTCAACCAGAGCATGTCGCTGTCGCTCGAAGGCATCGGCGCGCAGTTGCAGAAGCAGGACGATGTGGTGGTGATCCGCGACATCATCGCCGGCGGCCCGGCCGCGCTCAGCAACAAGTTCACTCCCGGCGACCGCGTCGTCGGCGTCGGCCAAGACAGCAGCGGCGCGATGGAAGACGTGATCGGCTGGCGCATCGACGACGTCGTCGAGAAGATCAAGGGCAAGTCCGGCACCCAGGTGCGTCTGGACGTGATCCCCGCCGAGGCCACGCTCGACAGCAAGCCGGTGCGTATCGTGCTCACCCGCGCCAAGATCCGTCTCGAGGAGCAAGCCGCCAAATCCGAAATCATCGAGCTGCCCGCCGCTAACGGCGCGCCGGCGCGCCGGGTCGGCATCGTCAAGCTGCCGGCGTTCTACCAAGACTTCGAAGGCCGCCGCACCAATAGCGACGACTACGCGTCGGCGACCCGCGACGTCGGCAAGCTGCTGCAGGCATTCCGCAACCAGAAGGTCGACGGCGTGGTGATGGACCTGCGCAACAATGGCGGCGGCTCGCTCAACGAGGCCGTCGAACTCACCGGCCTGTTCATCGATCAGGGCCCGGTGGTGCAGGTGCGCGAATCCGGCGGCCGCGTCAGCGTCGAAAGCGACCGCGACGGTGGCGTGGCGTGGGACGGCCCGCTCGCGGTGCTGACCAACCGCGGTTCGGCCTCGGCGTCGGAAATCTTTGCCGGTGCGATCCAGGATTACGGTCGCGGCCTGATCATCGGCGAAACCACCTTCGGCAAGGGCACCGTGCAGAACCTGGTCGATCTCGACCGCTGGCCCGGCAACGAGAGCAAGCGTTACGGCCAGGTCAAGCTGACGATCGCGCAGTTCTTTCTGCCCGGCGGCAGCAGCACGCAGAACAAGGGCGTGGTGCCGGACATCGGCTTCCCGGTGATGGTGGATGCCACCCAGTTTGGCGAAAGCACCTACGACAACGCGCTGCCGTGGACGCGCATCGCCAGCGTCGCGCACACCCAATACGGCAACTTTGCACCGCTACTGCCGCGCCTCAACAGCCTGCATACCGCGCGCGTGGCCAGCGACAAGGAATTCCGCTGGTTCTCCGAGGACGTGACCGAGTTCCGCACCGAGCAGGCCAAAAAGTACGTCTCGCTCAACGAGACCGAGCGCCGCGCCGAACGCGACCGCCAGGACGCCAAGCGCAAGCAGCGCCAAGCCGAACGCAAGGTGCTCGGCCTGGCCCTCGACCCGCTCGCCGATGACGCCGCCGACGACGGCCTGCAGGCCGGCGAACGCAGCATCGCCAGCGACACCGCCCGCGAGAAGGCCGCCGAAAAGGCCCCCGACCCGCTGCTGCGCGAAACCGCCGCGATCCTCGGCGACGCCGTGCAGCTGCTCAACGACGACGACGCGCTGTCCGCGCAGGTACTGCCAGAGGCGAAGACGCCGGGGCACTGGGCGGATTGAGCGACCTGGCTTGAACCGAAGTGCTTGAACGCGCCGCTGCACGCCCTGCGGCGGCTGTTTTCGACGCAAGGCCATGGCCGCGACCAAGCGCAAGAAGCGGATAGCGGTCGCATCGCCTGCCCGCTATCGTCCGGGCCATGATCACCTCATTGGACGCCAAACTCGACCACGCCCGCCAGCTGCTCGATCGCGACAGCGAGGACGAGCCGTCGCTGTCGACGCTCGCATGCGGCGCTCCTACAAACGACATTTGAGCTCGTCAGCGTTGCATGCGTGTGCGGCATTGTGCGTATAGCCGATGCCGCTGCGCGGCGTAGAATGGGCTTCCGCGCCGCGGCCCTGCGCGTGACCCTGCGTTCCCCTCGCCTTCGCTCATCCGGACCTCCGCATGCGTGCCACGCCGCCGCTTGTTTCGCGTTCTGACACCATGCCCGTCGCCGTACCGACCCCTGTCGCGGCGTCGGCGCTCGCGATCGCCGCGGCGATGGCCATCGTCTACGTGATCTGGGGGTCGACCTATCTCGGCATCCGCTTCGCGCTTGAGGGCGGCTATCCGCCGTTGCTGATGGCCGGCAGCCGCTTCCTCGTTGCCGGTGCGCTGATGTTCGCGGTGCTGCGCGCACGCGGCATGGCGCCGCCGACGCGCGTGCAGTGGCGCAACTGCGCGTTCATGGCCGTGCTGCTGCTCGGCGGCGGCAACGGTCTGGTGTGCATCGCCGAGCAGTCGGTGTCATCGGGTCTGGCGGCGGTGGCGGTGGCGTCGGCACCGCTGTGGATCGGGCTGTTCTCGACGCTGCGCGGGCAGCGCTCCAACCGCATCGAATGGATTGGCCTTGCGATCGGCTTTGTCGGCGTGCTGTGGCTCAACGCCGGCAGCTCGCTAGCGGCATCGCCGACCGGTTTGATCGCGCTGCTGATCGCGCCGATCGCATGGTCATTCGGCTCGGTGTGGAGCCGCGGCCGCGACCTGCCGTCGCCGTTCATGGGGGCGGCCGCGCAGATGCTGTGCGGGGGCGCGGTGATGCTGGTCGCGGGTCTGGTGTTCGGCGAACGCTTCGCTGGCATGCCGACCGCGAAGGCGACATTTGCCGTCGCGTATCTCGCCATCTTCGGCTCAATCGTGGCGTTTTCGGCCTACATCTGGCTACTGCACAACGTCCGTGCGACGCTGGCCGGCAGCTATGCCTACGTCAATCCGGTGATCGCGGTGATGCTCGGCGCGTGGCTCGCGGCGGAGCGCTTTACCGCGCACGACATCGGCGCGATGGCGGTGATCCTGTTGGGCGTGGTCGCGATCACCTTGTCGAAGAGCCGCGTAGCCAAGGCACCGGTGAGCGTTGCCGACACCGACACCGGCACGGATCGCGCGCGATGAGCGGCCAGGCGCTCGACCGTCGCGGCCTGTGGGGCGCGGCGGGGTCGTTCGTGATCTGGGGGCTGATGCCGCTGTACTGGCACCTGCTCAGCGCCGTGCCGTCGCTGCAGATCGTCATGCACCGCATCGTCTGGAGCACATTGCTGGTTGCCGGCTGGTTGTTTGTCGCGCGCGGCCGGCACTGGGTGCGCGACACGCTTGCGCAGCCGAGGCTGGCGTGGATGCTGGCCCTGAGCGGGGTGCTCATCGCCTTCAACTGGGGCCTGTACATCTGGGCGGTCAACGCCGGCCACGTCATCGAAACCAGCCTCGGCTACTTCATCAATCCGCTGCTCAACGTGGTAATCGGCGTGGTGTTCCTGCACGAGCGCTTGAACCGCGCGCAGTGGTGCTCGGTGGCGGTCGCCGCGCTCGGCGTGCTGTGGCTGACCTTCAACTACGGCAGCTTCCCGTGGATCGCGCTGGTGCTGGCGCTGTCGTTCGGCATGTACGGGCTGATCCGCAAGCTTGCTGCGGTGGAGGCGATCCCCGGCCTCGGCATCGAAAGCCTGTATCTGTTCGTGCCGGCGCTGCTGGTGCTGCTGTGGAGCGAGGCCAGCGGCCACGGCGGCTTCGTGCCGTCGCACGGCGCGCCCGGCTGGGGGCTGGGCGTCGACGCGCTGCTGGTGCTCGCCGGCGCGCTCAGCGCGATCCCGCTGATCGGTTATTCGTACGCGGTGCGGCGGATTGCGTTTTCGATGATCGGCCTGATGCAGTACATCGCGCCAACCCTGCAGCTGTTGTGCGGCGTATTCGTGTTCAACGAGCTCTTCGACCGCGCGCGCGCGATCGGTTTTGTGCTGATCTGGATCGCGCTGGCGATTTTTGTCGTGGACGGGTTGGTCAGGTCGCGGCGGCAGGTGGTTCGCGTTGCGGCGGTGTCTGACGTCAGCCCGTAGGACACGGCCCGCCGGCGTCCGCCCAGGTCTTGAACGCCGCGACAAACTCCGCATGCGGCACCGACACCGGCGCGCGGTCGCCGCCGGGGGTCCAGCCCCAGAGCACGAGTGCGTCTTTATCGACGTGCTCGATCAAGGCAGCAAAGTCGCGGTTGTTGTTTTTGGATGTGTCCTTGACGGTTTCGCACAGCTGCTTGGGGCTCAGACCGACCCAGGCCATCTTCATGTCCGGCGGCGGCAGCGCCCAGTGCGGTGCGCCGGGCGGGGCATGCGGACCGTAGCTGGCGGGCGGGTTCTTGTCGGCGTGGCAGGACGCGCACGGCAGACCCTCGGCGCCATGGCCGTCGGGGCCGCGTACGACGTTCATCGCGTGCGGCGTGCCGTTGTCGAACTGCAGCGGCTGGTCGCCGGGGATATGGCAATTGAGGCAGCGCGGATGCTGCAGCACCTGCTGCACGGTCGCGAAGGCAGTGACGGCCGCGGCGACCTCCTGCGCACTTGGTGCGCTCTTCAAGTTGCAGGCCGACAGCGCGGTCATCGCCGTGGCGGCGAACAGGCCGCTGCCGAGGAGCTTCAAGTACCGAATGCGCATCGTCATCTCCTTAAGGTTGTTGCCGGTGTGGTGGCGACGTTCAGCCGCAGTGGCAACTCGCGCAGGCGTTGGCCGGTCAGCGCAAACACCGCGTTGGCCACCGCCGGCGCGATCGGCGGTGTGCCGGGTTCGCCGACGCCGCCCATACTTTGGGTGCTCGGCATAATGTGCACGTCCACCCTCGGCATCTCGTGCATCCGCAGCACCTGGTAGTCGTGGTAGTTCGACTCCTGCACGCGGCCGTCCTTGAACGTGAGCTTGGAGTGCAGCGCGGCGCCAAGACCGAAGGCGATGCCCGATTCCATCTGCGCGACGATGGTCAGCGGGTTGACCGCCGGACCGCAGTCGATCGCGCAGACCACGCGATGCACCTTGATCGTGCCGCCTTCCACCGACACCTCCACGGCCTGCGCGACGAAGCTGCCGAAGGATTCGTGCACGGCGATGCCGTATCCACGGTCCTGCGCCGCCGGCGCGCCCCAACCAAACTTGTCCGCGGCCAAGTTGAGCGCAGCGAGATGGCGCGGATGATCCTTCAGCAACAGGCGCCGATAGTCGAGCGGATCTTGGCCGGTGGCGTGCGCAAGCTCGTCGACCAAGCTCTCCATCACGAAGCCGTTATAGCTGTGCCCGACCGAACGCCACCACAGCACCGGGACACCGGGGCGCGGCGAATGCAGGTCGACGCGGTGCGCGGGCGTGCCCGTGACGTAGGGCGAGTCGGCGACGCCTTCCACCGAGGTGGAATCGATACCGTTCCTGATGGTCATCGGCTCGAACGGCGTCCCGGCGGTGATCGACTGGCCGACCAGCACCTGCTGCCACGCGACCGGCCTACCTTCGGCGTCGAGCCCGACCTTGACCCACTGCACGAACGCCGGGCGGTAATAGCCGCCGCGCACGTCGTCCTCGCGTGTCCACATCGTCTTGACCGGCACCTTCGCCGCCTTCGCCACTTCCACCGCTTCGGTGACGAAATCCGACACCGGCGTCGCGCGCCGGCCGAAGCCACCGCCGAGGAAGGTGGTGTGGATGAATACTTGCTCGGGCTTGAGGCCGGTGATCTTGGCCGCGGCCTGCTGATCGATGGTCTGGAGCTGGGTGCCGGTCCAGATCTCGCACTGGTCGGCGGCGATGTTGACCGTGCAGTTGAGTGGCTCCATCGGCGCGTGTGCGAGGTAAGGCACAGCATATTCGGCCTCGATGGTCTTGGCCGCCGTCGCCATCGCGGCAGCAGCGTCGCCGGCCTGGGCGGCGACTGCGCCCGGCGTCGACGCGAGCTTGGTGAATTCGGCGCGTAGGGCGTCGCTGTCGAGCGCGGCATTCGGGCCTAAGTCCCAGTCGACCTGCAGTGCGTCGCGGCCGAGCTTCGCCGCCCAGTAGTGGTCGGCGACCACCGCCACGCCGCTCGGCACTTGCACCACGTCGCGCACCCCGGGCACCGCCTTCGCGGCGGCGGCATCGAACGACTTGACGCTGCCGCCGAACACCGGCGCGCGCGCGACCAGTGCGGTCTTCAGGCCGTCGAACTGCACGTCTATGCCGAACTGCGCGCGGCCGGTGATCTTTTCCGGTGTGTCGAGGCGCCGAGTCGGCTTGCCGATGATCTTCCAGTCCCGGGCTTGCTTGAGTTGCAACGACTTGGCATCGGGCACCGGCAGCTTGCCGGCGGCGTCGGCAAGCGCGCCATAACGTGCGCGTTGCGTGCCGGCGATGGCCTCGCCGTTGTCGGTGCGGATCTCCGCCACCGACACGCCAAAGCGCGCCGCCGCGGCCTGCACCAGCATCGCGCGCGCCGCGGCCCCGGCCTGCCGGTAGCGGTCGAACTCCGACCAAGTGCTCGACGAGCCACCGGTCATCTGCAGGCCGAACCTCGTGTGCGCGTAGTCCTGCGCGGCCGGTGCGTGTTCGACCTTGATCGTCGACCAGTCGGCGTCGAGTTCCTCGGCGATCAGCATCGACAATCCGGTCCAGATGCCCTGGCCCATCTCGGCATGCGCGAGCAGCACGGTCACGCTGTCGTCGGCGGCGATGCGCAGAAATGCGTTGGGCGCGAAGACGGCGGCGGCCGCGGCCGCGGTCTCCTGCGCCATCGCCAGGCGTCTGGCGCCGGGCACGACGAAGGCGATCACCAGCCCGCCACCGACGACTGCGCCGGTCTTCAGAAAGTTGCGTCGCGAGGGATTGGATTCGGCGTTCACGGGAAGGCTCCGGAAGGCATGCGGTGAAAGAAGACGGAAAGGGAGGGACGCTGTTGTCTGGCGATGATGTGGAGCGAGTCGCTGGGCTTGATTGCGCGGCGTCGCGGTGGGGCCGAGTCGCGCGGCGTCAATTGCCGTATCGGCTGATGACTGTCATCGGTAAGGCAGTGAGGAACGATCTGTTATCGGAGGGTTCATCAGCCGCACAAGATCCCTCATGACGTACGCGATCACAGCCTGAAGATATCCGCCTGAAAACAATCGGTGTCGCCTGCACAAGCGCACGCGACCGCCACGCCTTAAGCCTTGCCGATCTCCGCGGCACGGTGCACCGCGGCGCGGATGCGCTGGTAGGTACCGCAGCGGCAAATATTGCCGGACAGCGCCTGATCGATGTCGGTGTCGGTCGGCGTCGGGATTTTTTCCAGCAATGCCACGGCCGACATGATCTGTCCGGACTGGCAATAGCCGCACTGCACGACGTCGAGTTCGGCCCATGCGCGCTGCACCGGATGGCTGCCGTCGGCGGACAGGCCTTCGATGGTGGTGAGTTTTTTACCTTCGACCGCCGCGACCGGGGTGATGCACGAGCGCAGCGGAGCGCCGTCGACATGCACCGTGCATGCGCCGCACTGCGCCATGCCGCAGCCGTATTTGGTGCCGGTCATGCCTATCAGGTCGCGCAGCACCCACAGCAGCGGCATCTCGGGTGGGGCATCGACCTCGTGGTCGGTGCCGTTGACGTGCAGTTTCATAGCGGTCCCTCTGGCGGCGGCTGGGGTTCTGGCAGAGTATGCCTTGAATTGGATCCTATATAACCATGAACATGGATTACAGCGTTGTGACATCGCATGCGCTTCCGGCGGTCACCGGCCATGCGCGCCACGCGGTGCTGGCCGCTGCGCGCGCCGCCGCGATGCAGGGCGATGCCGCGACACTCGCGGTGGTGCTCGAGACCGACGGCTCGACCTATGTCGCGCCCGGTGCGATAGCGCTGTTCGGCGCGGCGGTCGGACAGGTCGGCTGGCTCAGCGGCGGCTGTCTCGAACCGGAGATTGAGCGCATCGCGATCGAGAGCGCGCGGATGTCGCGCATCGCCTGGATGGAGGTCGACACCCGCGACGACGAGGACCTGCTGTCGGGTTCCGCACTCGGCTGCCGCGGCCGCCTGCGCATCGCGCTGCTGCCGCTGCGCGCGATGCCCGGCATCGCTGCACCGTTGGCCGCATGGCTTGCCGGCCGCACGTCGTTGCGCATCGAGGTGCACGCCGATGGCGCGGTGTCGTTGATGACCGACGCGATCGATGCTGTTGTGTGCGGTTGGCGGATTGCAACCGCGGCACCGGCCTGGGCATCGGCAACGCCGATGTGGGCATTGCGTGTCGACGCGCGGCCGGAACTGCTGGTGTTTGGTGCCGGCCCGGAAACGCCGACCCTGCTGCCGCTGCTGCGCGCGATGGGCTGGATGACCACGCTCGCCGAACGCCGCGAGCGCTGGCGTGCGCAGCCGATGCTCGCCGATCGTCATCTCGCACTGTCGCCGGCCGATGCGCTGCGGGCCTCGCAGCCGCTCGACGCGGCGCTGGTGATGCATCACAACTTCGAACTCGACCGCGAAGCGCTGGCCGCGCTGGCCGACGACGACACGCGCTTCATCGGTCTGCTCGGCCCGGTGCGCCGGCGCGAGGACCTGTTTCGCGTGCTACCGGCCGCACATCGCGCCGCGCTG
>JBOHYD010000020.1:0-3742 GCA_050737635.1 Luteimonas sp.
TCCTCGGCCACCAGGCGGATGTCCAGCGTCAGCAGCAGTTCGGTGCCACCGCCGAGCGCCCAGCCGTTGATGGCGCCAATGGTCGGCTTGTCGCAGTCTTCGAACCGGCGGAACACGCGGTGGATGACTTCGGCGAATTCCTGGTAATGCTCGAGGCCGCGTCGGCTGTCCAGATCGGCAATATCGCCACCGGCGATAAAAGCCCGGTCGCCGGTGCCCGTGATCACGATCGCGCGCACCCCGGCATCGGCTTCGAAGGCCGACAAAGCAGCCTCCATCTCGAGCAGGGTCGGCACGTTGAGCGCATTCAGCGTCTTGGGGCGATTGATGGTGAGCACCCCCACGGCGCCCCGTTTTTCGGTCAGTATTGCTTGTTCAGTCATGGATGGTTCCGGTTCTGGAGGTGAATGAGGAGCGGCGCGGCTCACTCGAGGGTGCGCCGCAGCGCCTTGACGATCTTCTCGACGCTGATGACATAGCCGCTTTCAAGCGACTTTGCGAACGGCACGGGCATGAACGGGGCCCCGACACGCACGACCGGCGCATCGAGTTCATCGAACGATTCATCGGCAATGCGGGCGGCGATTTCGGCGCCGACCCCGAAGGACTGAACGGCTTCATGCACTACAACGGCCCGGTGTGTCCGGGCAATCGAAGCGAACACGGTTGCACTGTCCCAAGGCTGAAGGCTGCGCAAGTCGATCACCTCGATGTGGATGCCTTCGCCTGCCAGCTGCTCCGCGGCGGCGAGCGAAGTCGCCACCGTTGCGCCGTAGGTGATGATGGTCGCATCGCTGCCGCTGCGCGCAATCCGCGCCTTGCCGATTTCGATGGCCTCGCTGGTATCGACGACGCCCTTGCTGCCGTACAGGGCCTTGTGCTCGATGAAGATCACCGGATCGGGATCGTTGATCGATGCACGCAGCAGGCCATAGGCGTCGCCGGGGGTCGAAGGGCAGACGACTTTGAGGCCGGGCACATGCGCGAACCAGGCCTCCAGGCACTGCGAGTGCTGCGGCCCGGCGCTCAGGCCGCCGCCGTGCGGCGTGCGCAGCACCATGGGCACGCTGCTGCGCCCGCCAAACATGAAGCGCGCCTTGGCAGCCTGGTTAACCAGCGCGTCCATGGTGAGCGTCATGAAGTCCATGAACATGATCTCGACCACCGGCTTGAGGCCGGTCATGGCGGCGCCGACGGCCATCGAAGCGATAGTGGCTTCCGAGATCGGGGTATCGCGCACTCGCGCCGCGCCGAACTCCTCGAGCAGGCCGCGGGTGACCTTGAACGACCCGCCTGCGGCGGCGATGTCCTCGCCCAGCAGGACAACCGACGGGTCTGCAGACATCGCGTCGCGCAGCGCCTGGTTGACGGCCTGGAAGTACTTCATTTCGGCCGGCCCGCTCATGCTTTTTCTCCATCGGCGGCGCGCGCGCCTTGCTGGGTATAGACGTCGGCAAAGGCCGCTTCGTACTCCGGCTGGACATCCTCGCGCGCCCGGCCGATCGCCGCTTGCACCAGCGCCTCCACCTCGGCTGCTGTTTTGTCGAGCGCTTTTTCCTTGACGCCGCGCTCCAGCAGCGCTTTGCGGGCGTGCTTGAGCGGATCGGCTTCGGCACCGGTCGCCAGCTCTTGCGCGTCGCGGTATTTCTGCGGATCGCCTTCATAGTGGCCACGCACCCGATGCGTGATGCATTCGAGAACCCGGGCGCCGCCTTCGGTGCGAATGCCTTTGACCAGCGCGGCAGCTGCGTCGGCCACCGCCTCGACATCGTTGCCTTCAACCTTGGTGTGCGAGATGCCGAAGGTGCCCGCCAGGTCCTCGAGCTTGGCGGCGAACTGCAAAGCCGTCGGCGAGAACTCCGACCAGCCATTGTTTTCGCACACCAGCAACAGCGGTATCTTCCAGAGGGCGGCGATATTCAGCGTCTCGTGCAGCACGCCCTCGGCCATCGCGCCGTCACCGAAGAAGACCACGGCGACGCCGCCGGTGCCCCGCACCGAATGGGCCAGCGCGCTGCCCAGTGCGATAGGGATGCCCGCGCCGACGATGCCGTTGGCGCCCAGGATGCCGAGCTTCATGTCGGCCACATGCATCGAACCGCCGCGGCCGCCGCAGATCCCGCCGGCCTTGCCCATGATCTCCTTGAAGAAGAGGTCAAGGTCGAGACCGCGCGCCAGTACGTGGCCGTGTCCACGATGGGTGGTGGCCATCGAGTCGCGCTCGTCGAGGGCCGACATCACGCCCGCAGCGACGGCTTCCTGCCCCAGGCTCAAATGGATGAAGCCGGGCACTTCGCTGTCGGAAAACAGCTTGATCAGGCTTTCTTCGACGGTACGGACCAGCAGCATTGTCCGATGGAGGGCAAGCAGGCGTTCCGTTTCTTCTTTTTGGGACATGAGGTTTTACCAGGCGAGTTCGAGGATTGTGTGGATATCGCTTTCGCGTGTCACGGGGCGCGGGTTGCTGCGAACCATCATGTTTTGCATCGCACCCCTGGCAATCGCGTCAAAATGCCTGCGCTCGACGCTGACGTCGCGCAGCCGCGACGGCTGGCCGAGCGCTGCCACGAGGTCGGCCACGGCCTGGGCCGCGTCGCCGTCGTCGCGGCCGAGGGCACGGGCGACCAAGACCTGGCGTTCGGCGTTGACCGCGCGGTTCCAGATCAGAACACTCGGCAGCATCACGCACGAGCAATGCCCGTGCGGCACGTTGGCCACGGCGCCTAGCTGGTGGCCAATGCCGTGGCTGGCGCCCCACTCCACCCGGCCGAGGCCGGTCGATGCGAGCCACACCGCGAGCTGGCTTTCGAGCCGGGCATCCAGGTCGTCAGGCGAGACATGGTTGGTGCGCAGGGACTTCGACAGCATGGTCAGGCCATGCAGGCAGGTCGCATCGGTGAACGGCTGGGGACTGCGGGAGCAGATCGTTTCGACTGCGTGATCCACGGCACGGATACCGGTCGACACCCAGAGATCAGCCGGGGTATGCACGGTCACCGCGGCGTCCAGAATGACCACCTGGCCGCCGATGTAGCGGCCGTGGTACAGGTCCTTGACCTGGCGGATCCGGTCGGTCGCGCCGCCCAGGTTGGAGAACTCCGCACCCGACAGGGTGGTAGGCACGATGACCTGGCGCAGCGGCGGGTCCTTGACGACCGGGACGACCCGTTGGCCATCCTCGGTGACGCGCACGCGCACGCGGTCGAAACCCTCGACATCTCGAATGTCTTCTGCCAGGGCAATCAGCATGACCTTGACCGTGTCCATCGACGTGCCGCCGCCGATTGTCACGATCAGGTCGGGCTGCAGCCGGCGAACCGTATCGGTGAGTGCCAGCACAGATTCGCGCGGCACATGCTCAACGCATTCGTCGAACACGCCGACACAGCGGTCTCCGAGGGCGGCTGACACTGTCTTCACAACATCGGTCTTGCGGCTGAGCGTCTTGCTGGCGACGAGCAACAGCCTGCTTTTGCCGAGCTTGTCGGCCGTTTCCACAACGGCTTCACTCGCGGGCCGGCCAAAGATCACCCTATCCTGGGCCAGGAATTCATAGACGTTCGACATCGACATGGTTGGGTCCTTTTGAAGTTTCAGGCGCCGAGATATGCGGCGGACAGTTCAGGATCGGCGGCGAGCTTCGCAGCGGGCCCGCTTTGCACAACCTCGCCGCGGCGCAGCACATACCCTTGCTGCGCCACACTCAATGCCAGTGCAGAGACTTGCTCGCTAAGGTTGATGG